>CAZDLQ010000220.1:1912-2401 GCA_964506315.1 uncultured Oscillospiraceae bacterium | reverse complement strand
AAAACAAAGAAGTCAAGCGGACCGTCGAGGACGCCGGTCCCTACAAATTCTATTGCACGTAAATTGCATCATCGTAGGGGCGGTTATCAACCGCCCGTAAAACGTAAAGGTAAAACGGGACGATGTGGGCATCGTCCCCTACGGTATACAAGCAACGTATATTATACAATGTAGGGCGCGGCTCTTGTAGACGCGCCGCAAAACAAAAAAGCTAAACGGGCGGTCGAAGGCGCCCGCCCCTACAAATTCTATTGCACGTAAACCGTACAATGTAGGGACCGGCGTCCTCGACGGTCCTAAAAACGTATGGATTAAAACAAAACGCCACAAATGCCATTACACACACTCTACCGGCGCGATTGTGAGCCTAAAGCCACGCTCGCGGGCGCGCACCTCTCTCGGCAGTAGAAATTCTACCACACAAAAAATGTCAATTCTACTGTGGGTAGAGGGAGAAAAACGGGACTTGATTTTTTAACTTCCTTCATA
>CAZDLQ010000220.1:0-1902 GCA_964506315.1 uncultured Oscillospiraceae bacterium | reverse complement strand
GGAATAGTTATGCCTATAACTGAACAGGAGCTTCGCGAGAGGGTTGGCAAAAACCTTACCGCGTTTAGAAAACGCGCAGGCTTTACCCAGCTTGAAATTGCTGATATTATAAACTATTCCGACAAATCGGTTTCCAAATGGGAGAGGGGAGAGGGCGTTCCCGATTTTTATATACTTACTCGGCTGGCTGAGCTTTACGGCGTAACGGTAAACGACTTCCTCACTGACGATAGCCAAAAGGTTGCTTATAAGCGAACCAAAGGCACGCCCCTTTCAAGAAAGAGTAAGCTTGTTATAACCGCCCTTGCGGTGATGCTGGTTTGGGTGGCTGCGGCTGTTGTGCATTATATTCTTAGCCTTTGCGGCGTTTCGGGATGGCCTTTGGGCTTTGTCTATTACTGCGCCGTGCCTGCGACCGCAATCGTGCTTATCGTTTTCACGACAATGTGGTTTGGCAAAATCGCCAGCGGACTTTCGGTGTCGGCGCTTGTGTGGTCGGTTGCCATCGGCGCGCACATCTACATTCCGCTTGACGCCAGCGTAAACATTTACGAAATCGCCGTCGTGCTTCAAATTCTTATCCTCTTGTGGTACGGCCTATTGTTCCTTCGCCATCGCGATAGGAAAAAACAAAAAAAGCAGCAACAAGAACAAGACTAATTTGCATTTAAAACTCCCTGCACACAACCTGTGTGCAGGGTGTTTTTAGTTATGGAAACAAGTTCCAAAAAATTATTGCATAAAGCTAAAATATGTGGTAAACTAATCTTACCACACAAATTGAATAATTATTTTCACATTTTCGATGTAGGAGGAGAAGTGTGCATTTTTACTTTTCGGTAAAAGTGTATGCTCTATTTTTGCATGCTTCTCTCTTGTGAAAGTGTGAAACTGCAGATTCAATTTGTGTGGTAGCAATTGAGGGAGCCATACATTTTTCGGGTGTGTGCAACTTCGGTTGCACACACTTTTTTTATTTTAAAGGAGAGATGTCAAATGAAAAGAAAAATTTTGTCAATTTTAACAGTACTGACCTTGTGTTTGTCAATGTTGCCTATTACAAGCTTTGCGGCAACAAACCCTTATCCCGAGAAGCAGACCATTGAAGGAGTTACTACTGTTCCATGTACGTGGTATGCTTGGCAACAAGCATACGACAACACGGGAGTTGTTATGCCTAATTGGGGGAATGCGGGGAATTGGTATAGTAGAGCAAAATCGGCCGGGTATTCTGTTGGAACAACTGCTAAAGCGAAGTCAATAGCTGTATGGTCTGGTGGAACTTACGGACACGTTTCTTATGTTGTTAGTGTGGATGGTTCCAAGATGACTGTCAATGAGGGCGGAGCATATAACTTAAGTGGTGGTGCTTACAACGGAACAGGCATAATTCAAGGGAATGTTGTGAACAGTGTTGTGGGAGAACAAAAAGGCAATGGTTCAACAAAAATTTTGGTAGGATTTATTTATTTGACTGAGTCGGCGGATGTATCAATTGTCTCCGATTATGAGGAAAACACCATAACGGATACAAATGCGATACTTTATGCTATGGTTTACAAGCCGTCAAGTTACGCTGTTACAAAGATAGGCATAAAAGTTAGAAAAGATGGTTCTACATACGATAAAGGATGGTCGGTGTATCAAAATCCCAGTCAAAGTTGGGTGGGACACACCTCGATGCAGCCATACTTTAATATGAATACCGAGTTGAATGCAACTCTCGTTCCCGGAACTAAATATTGGTTGCAATTTTATGCTGTGGTGAATGGTAAAGAATATTGGAGTCCGGAGTATTATTTTAGCACTACCGGCTCACCTTATACACTGACAATAAAATATGATTCCAACGGAGGAATAATATCGTCAGACAAATATGAAATAACGAGCGACGGTCTTGTC
>CAZDLQ010000219.1:0-2403 GCA_964506315.1 uncultured Oscillospiraceae bacterium | reverse complement strand
GATAAAACATAGATTTTTGGTAGGTGCTTTATAAATAGTCTATATGGTTTGGCATTATTATATATTTTTCAACTTTCATGTGTGAGTATTTTTTATTCATTAACCTAATGTATTTATCAAGAATATGTCCATAACCTGATAGAATCATTTGCGGCGCGTCGAAATCGCCGCGCCCTACAATTTTGCCAAGAAGCAGCTTTCTATCTTTTGTACATACCGTGACAAAATACTTACCCGGTGATGAATAATCATATCCCTTTAACCTTGTTCTTTTTCTTTGCGGTAAATCCATTTTATTACTCCACAATTATTACAATAAAAGCCCGTGAAACACGGGCTTTTAATTATTTTTGCCTAAGCACTAATTTTTACCTAAACAGCAGTTTTTGTATTTTTTGCCGCTGCCGCAGGGGCAGGGATCGTTTCGGCCGATTTTGTGAACGGTGCGAACGGGTCTTTTCTTGACCGTTCCGTCACTCTCGCCGTGGAAAGCGTTGGTTGCTGTGGCAACCTGCTTGCGCTCCATAGCCTCATTTTGCTTAATTTGAACGGTAAGCACAAGGCGAGATGTGTCCTCTCTAATGGACGCTACCATTTCGTCGAACATATCAAAGCCTTCGGCTCTATACTCGACAACAGGGTCGTGCTGACCGTAAGCTCTAAGGTGAATACCGCGCTTTAATTCATCCATAGCGTCGATGTGGTCCATCCACTTAGAGTCAACGGTACGAAGCAGGATAACACGCTCAAGCTCACGCATCATTTCGCTGCCGAACATTTCTTCACGCTCGTCGTAAATCTTCATAGCGCGATCGAAAAGCATATCGGCAATTTCTTTTTTAGAGGTGTTGCCAAGCTCCTCAACCGAGAAATTAAAGTCATCGTCACTGGTTAGGAAGCCGCGGTACATATCACGAAGTCCCGAAAGATTCCAGTTATCGTGAATAGCGTTGTCGGCAAGGAAGAGGGCAACGTTGCTGTCAATCGACTCGCGAATCATAGAAACAATGCTTTCCTTCAAATCCTCACCGTCAAGCACCTTGGCGCGTTGACCGTAAATGATTTCTCTTTGCCTATTCATAACGTCGTCAAAATTAAGCACGCTCTTACGGATAGCAAAGTTTCTACCCTCAACGCGTTTTTGAGCGTTTTCAATTACGTTTGAAAGAACCTTGTTTTCGATAGGAATGTTCTCATCAATATTAAGAGCGTCCATCATTCTATCTATACGCTCACCGCCGAACAGGCGCATAAGGTCGTCCTCAAGCGAGAGATAGAAGCGTGTAGCACCGCAGTCGCCTTGACGGCCTGCACGTCCACGAAGCTGATTATCAATACGACGGGACTCGTGACGCTCGGTACCAAGAATGAAAAGTCCGCCCGCCTCTCTTACGCGGTCAGCCTCTTCCTTGATGGAATCCTTATATTTATTTTCAAGGGTTCTAAAGGTTTCTCTTGCGCCTAAAATATCGGCATCGTCGGTGTCGTTAAAGCCTGTTGCCTCAATGATAAGCTCCTCGGCAATTCCCATACGGCGCATTTCCGATTTTGCAAGATACTCGGCATTACCGCCGAGGATAATATCGGTACCACGGCCTGCCATATTGGTAGCAATGGTAACAGCGCCAAGCTTACCTGCTTGAGCAACAATCTCGGCCTCTTTGTCGTGATACTTTGCATTGAGCACTTCGTGCGGGATTTGGCGGCGCTTTAAAAGCTTTGAAAGGTACTCCGATTTCTCAATCGAAATCGTACCTACAAGCACCGGCTGTCCTTTTTTGTGACACTCTACGATTTGGTCGATAACGGCGTTAAATTTAGCCGCCTCGGTCTTATAAACAACGTCGGAATGGTCAACACGGATAAGGGGCTTGTTGGTGGGAATCTCGATAACGTCGAGGTTATAAATCTCTCTAAACTCGGATTCCTCAGTAAGCGCAGTACCCGTCATACCCGAAAGCTTTTTGTAAAGTCTGAAATAGTTTTGGAAGGTAATGGTAGCAAGAGTTTTGGACTCACGCTCAACCTTAACGCCCTCTTTTGCCTCAATAGCCTGATGCAAGCCTTCGTTATAACGGCGGCCGAGCATAAGACGGCCGGTAAACTCGTCAACGATAATTACCTCGCCGTCACGGACAACGTAATCAACCTCGTTTTTCATAATACCGTTAGCGCGGATGGCTTGATTTATGTGGTGTAAAAGGGTCAAATTGTCGGCATCCATAAGGTTTTCAACGTTGAAGAAGCTCTCCGCCTTGGCGATACCCGAGGGGGTAAGGGTTGCGGTTTTTGCCTTCTCGTCGACGATGTAATCGCCGTCAACGTCGTCGTGGCTTTCCTTATCGTCAAGCTCCTTAACCTTAACCTTTTTAAGACGCTTAGCAAAAACGTCGGCAGTGGTGT
>CAZDLQ010000218.1:0-2427 GCA_964506315.1 uncultured Oscillospiraceae bacterium | reverse complement strand
CCCTTTGACGTTGGAAAATTCGGCGACAGCCGATATTTTTGCTATACCGCGTCCTTTGGCGCTTTTACAAGAGTTTCGTATTCGACTCCGCGCAAGCTTAAAAATCTTTTCGGGCATTTTGCCTACGTGCTTGACGGCATTGCAAAGGCAGGCGAAGAGCTTGTTCCTCTCAAGGTCAAGGTTAAAGCCGATGATTTTGAGGTTGAGGGCGAGTTTCTTTTGGGCGGCGTGTTCAACGCGCGCTCGGTTGCAGGTCTTATAAAGCTTGACAAGTGTGGCGTTGTGCTTGATGACGGACTTTTTGAGCTGATTTTAATTAGAAACCCCAAAAATCCCGACGCACTTTACCGCACTATTAAAAATATAAATCATCAGGATTTCACCGATGATGCAATCATTTTCCGTCGCGTAAAATGGGCTGAATTTACCTTTGAAACGCCTACTGCTTGGTCGCTTGACGGTGAGAGCGGCGGCGCGGTTAAGACGGTTTATATCGAAAATTTAAAGCATGCAGTAAAGATTTTCGGCAAAAAAGATTAAGCTTTTAGGTTGGAGAAAATTTAATGATAAATCTTGGGCAAATTAAAATTGACGGCGCAGTTTTGGCCCCGATGGCGGGCTTTACCGACAGCGGTTACCGTCAAATTTGCAGGGAAATGGGCGCGGGCCTTACTGTTAGCGAAATGGTTTCGGCTAAGGCTATGTGCTTTGGCGACAAAAAGACAAAAACGCTTACAGATTTCAAAGACTGTGAGCGTCCCTACGCGGTACAGCTTTTTGCAAGCGACGTCGACAGCGCTACACAGGCGGCTGAAATGCTTTTAGAATATAAGCCCGACATAATTGACATAAATATGGGTTGTCCCGTTCCCAAAATTGTGGGAAGCGGCTGCGGAAGTGCGCTACTGCAAAACCCAAAGCTTGCAGGCGAAATTGTGAGCGCGCTATCGGAGAGGCTGCCTATTCCCGTAACCGTTAAAATGCGAATTGGTTGGGACAGCGACAATATTTGCGCGGTAGATTTTGCGCGCAGGCTTGAGGAGTGCGGAGCCGCTCTTATTACCGTACACGGAAGAACACGTCAGCAAATGTATCTTCCCTCGGTAAATCTTGACGCTATTGCGGCCGTTAAGGCGGCGGTTAAAATTCCCATTATTGCAAACGGAGACGTTGCCTCTTATGCCGATGCACAAAGAACGCTTGCACACACGGGCTGTGACGGCATTATGATTGGCCGTGCGGCGCTTGGCAATCCGTATATCTTTAGCGAAATCAAAAACGGGGACGCTTTTACCGCTCCAAGCTTTGAGGAGCGAATGGCTACTCTTTCGCGTCTTTGCGATTTAGAAGTGCAAAACAAGGGAGAGCATCTTGCCTGTCTTGAAATTCGGCGGCATTTACCGTTATTTTTTAAAGGTATTCGCGATGCGAGTGAGCTGAGAAGGCTTTCCTGCACAGTCCAAAGTCGCGCTGACATTGATTTTGTTATAAACAAGGCTATTGCTTTAAAAAATTTAAGTGAGGGGAAATAGATTTGAAGTTTGAAAAAAACTCAAAGTACCGAAGCATTGCGCTATACGCTTTTTTAGTTATTGCGGCATCGTTAATTTTATTCTTTGCAATGCTCTATCCTACCAAGGTTGTTTCTTGGATCAACAATATTCTTTCGATTTTATCGCCGTTAATTGTTGGATTTTTGCTTGCATTTATCCTAAATCCGATAATGAACTTTTTCGAGCAAAATGTTTTTTGCGGCATTGCGAAGTTAAAGCCGTTTAGCAAACGCAGGCGCGGGCTTTCGCTGATTTGCACCTATTTAATATTCTTAGGACTTATTACCCTATTTGTAATTATTGTTGTTCCTTCGCTTATTACGAGTGTTACCGACCTTATCAACAACCTCGAAGGCTACTACAACAAGGGTACTGCCCTACTTGAAAGCTTCCTTGCAAGCTACAAAATTCCTCAAACCCTGCTTGATCCGATTGATAATATTGGCGGAAAGCTTGTTGATTTCACGATTGATTGGATGCAAAATTCCCTCTTGCCGCAGCTTTCACATATTGCCGTTACGGCTATATCGGCGGTTAAAAACATTGTTGTTGGATTTGCATTTTCCATTTATATGCTCGTTTCAAAGGAAACATTCGCAAGGCAGTTTACAAAGATTATCAAGACCTTTTTCAAGGAAAGGACGCAAAACCGCATCTTCCGTGTTGGCAGGCTTGCAAACCAAAACTTCTCGGGTTATCTTTCGGGATACCTTGTTGATTCCTTCCTTGTCGGCGTAGTTTGTTATATAGTTATGAGAATTTTCTCATGGCCGTATCCCGAGCTTATCAGTATTCTAATCGGTGTTTGCAATATGATTCCCTTCTTCGGCCCGTTTATTGCAGGTATTCCGAGTGCGCTTTTAATATTTATGGT
>CAZDLQ010000217.1:0-2429 GCA_964506315.1 uncultured Oscillospiraceae bacterium | reverse complement strand
GTCAAATTTGCGAATACGACGGTATACAAGCACGATAATTAAAAATCCAACTATGCACAAGGCGGATTCATAAAGAAAGCAAGGATGCACGGGCTCGCTCGGGTTAACCTCAATGCCTTCCTTAAACAAATCCCAGCCCACGTCGCTAAGATAGCTTTCAGTCTTGCTGCTGTACATTCCAAAAATGCTATCGGTGTTTGTGCCAAACGCTTCCTGATTTACAAAGTTGCCCCAACGACCAATGGCCTGACCGATTAGAAAACCGCCTGCACAAAGGTCAAGACAGGGAAGGAAACGCGTTTTGTTAATCCGCGACGCGATAAATGCCGCAAGCGGACCGCAAATAATGCCGCCGTAGATGGCAAGACCGCCGTCACGAATGTTTATCATATCTAAGAAGCTGTCGTACGTGTCAAAATTAAATATAACGTAATACGCCCTCGCGCCGATTATTCCGAAAATAATACCGACAATTGCAAGGTCAAGCAGCTTGTCTGAATTTACGCCGTACTTTTTGGCTTGGGTAATGCCGTATACAACGGCCAAAATTGTGCCCACAGCAATCAAAACGGCGTACCAGTAAACCGCAAAATCTCCAATCATAAAGGCTTCGCGCGTTAAGGTGAACTCAAGATTGAGCTTTGGAAACTCTACTAAATACTTTTCCAATTTTGTCTTCCTCCTTGTGATTACATTGGTGTTATAACTGAAATAGAGCTGTATTTTTCAAGTAACTGCTTTGAGAGACGCTCTTCAATGTCCTCGAATTTAACCTCGGATAATATAGAAAGCGCGTCAAATGCACCGTTCCCTGTAAAATAATTATTCAGCATAGCGCTTGCAACGCTTTCAACCGAGTTAAATCTTGAAATTCTCGCACCGTAGAAGGATTTTTTAATGCCCTCAAACAGCTCACGGTCAAGACCCTCGGCCTTAGCCCGTTTAATTTCGGCGCAAATTTCGTCATAAACTCTTTCGGGGTCGGGAGCCTCGCCGCCTAAAACGTTTACAAGATAGCCGTCACCCGACATAACCTCACAACCGAAGGTTGAGTTAATGACACCGTCGTTGTACAGTCTCTCGTAAAAATCGGTGGACTCGCCAAAAAGCATTTCGAGCAAAATCTCGTTCTCAAGCTGTGTTTTTAAGAGATTGTCACTCTCGGGCTTTTCCTTAAATCCAATCTCAAAAACAGGCATTGAAACCTCAAGCTTTTTCTCAAGCTTTTTGAGGAAAACGTCCTGCGGTTCATTTACGCTCTTGTTTTGTATGGTGATTTCCTCGCAGGGCTTTAGTATTTTGTCGCAAAGCTCTAAAACTCGGTCGGCGTCAAAATTACCTGCAATTGAGAGCGCCATATTTGAAAGATTGTAGAAGGTATTGTAGGTGCGGTACAAAAGCTCGGGAGTAATCTCGGCAATAGACTCGACGGTTCCTGCAATATCAATACGCATGGGATGCTCCCAAAACAGCGCCTTTAAAAGTCCTAAAAATACACACCAGCTCGGGTCATCATCATACATTTTTATCTCTTGACCGATGATGCCTTGCTCTTTTACACCCGTTTCCTTGGTTAAAAAGGGATGAGTTACGAAATTTAAAAGAATTTCAAGCGACTCGTAGATATTTTCGGTGGCCGAAAAGAGATACGCCGTCTTGTCAAATGAGGTGAAAGCGTTTGCGTTTGCACCCGTTCTTGAGTAGCTCACAAAAGCGTCCTCGACCTCGCCCTCAAACAGCTTGTGCTCTAAAAAGTGAGCGATACCGTCGGGAACGGTGCAAAAATCATCATCAAGATTTGTCTTAAAGGTGCGATTTATAGAGCCAAACTTGGTCGCAAAAAGCGCATAAATGCCGTTGTATTCGGGCATTTGATGAAGCAAAATTGTAAGCCCGCTCTTGTGCTTTATTTTAAGATAGCTTTCGTTTAGCTCGGGGAAGGAAACTGTTTCTTTAACTGTTTTACCCATTAGTTTTCCTCCTTCGGCGCCATGAAATAAACGGTATTTAACTGTACCTTGCGCGCGGCGTTAATAATTTCCTCTTTGGAAACCGAGAGCAAAGCCTCAAGCTCGTCTTCGGGTAAATCCTCGTTACCGCAAAGTAAACGGGATAGGAAAAAGCCTTCGATTTTTGAAATACTGTCCGAAACACCGGTGAAAATATTTTTGTAAAGGCGCTTTGCGTTGTCTATTTCCTCATCGGAAACGTCGCCGTTTTGAATGGCCCGAAGCTGCTCTAAAATAGCCGCCTCGGCCTTTTCACGATTCTCGGCTTCGATACCGCTGTTTATTAAAATTGTGCCCTTTTGCTTGTTGTATTTCGCTGAGCAATAATAGCAAAGGCTCATTTTTTCGCGAACGTTTAAAAACAGCTTTGAAAAGGGTGCGCCGCCGAGGATTATGTTCATAACCGTAAGGGCGTACTCC
>CAZDLQ010000216.1:0-2440 GCA_964506315.1 uncultured Oscillospiraceae bacterium | reverse complement strand
GGATGCGGCGAAGAACCTGAGCGCTTCAATCCAGTGACCGCGCCGGGTTCATACCTTCATGTAAGAGAAATTATGTATCGCGGGCATTGGTTGCCCCGTGATCTGAAAGATTGTAAGGGAGGCACTGTGCCTTGAAATCCATGGAATATACGGGAAAAAACGTGCAGGAAGCATTGACCCTGCTATCATTCCTCTCCTTATGGAGAAAGAGAATATGTCCCCCAAGGACATTGACAATATGATCAACAAAAAGTCGGGTATTCTCGGTATTTCGCAAAAGACAAGCGACAACCGTGACATCGAGGCAGGTTCACTCAGCGGCGACAAGAGATGCCAGCTTGTTGAGAATATGCTTGCACATCAGCTTACCAAGTACATTGGTGGTTTTGTTGCTGCAATGGGCGGCGTTGATGCTATCGTATTCACCGGCGGTATTGGTGAGAACAATCCCCGACTCCGTTCACGCGTTGCTGAGAAGCTCGGTTATCTCGGACTTACTGTTGACGAGGACGTAAACGCTAAGGCAAAGGTTACAAGCGACGAGAACGTTATTACAACAAGCGATTCTAAGGTAAAAATCCTTGTTATTCCTACCAACGAGGAGCTTATGATTGCAAGAGATACTCTTGAGCTTGTAAAATAAGTTTGAGTTAAAATTAAAAGAGGATATGAGAGAAATCTCATATCCTCTTTATTTTTTGCATTTTACTCTACTAACTGCTCTTCTATTGCCTCTACGAGAAAAGTGAATTCATATTTGGGGACGTCTTTCTTATCATTTTCTACGTCCTGCTCATCGAGTTGGTCGAGTTTTATGTCCCAAAATACGCCGTTATTTCTCTCCGCGCCGAAAAGCTTATCGGCATCTTTGCGGTCTATCTTTTTATATTCGTCGGTGCCTTGTCCGTCCACAAACAAGCCACCAAAGCCATAGCCGAAGGCTTTATCCTCGCTAAGAGCGTGGTAAATATCATCGCCTTGTGTATCAACAAAAATAGCACAGGCAGGATTTTTATTCTCGTTTTCGTCACCTAAAACTGTACCAAACGAGGTTGTGTGGGTGTAGTAGAAATCATTACCCAAATCGTCCACAAACGCCGCTATACCGCCATTTTTGACATATCCGAGGCCGTTACCCTGCACGGCGCTAACATCAAGCGAGGACAGTGCGTGAGAGTCGTCACCTGCCATATCAAACAGCGCGCCTACCGATAGATTTTCGGCCACCGCCTGAGAATTACAGTTAGCAAGGTACTTATCGCTGCCTTGATAATCCGAGAGCATACCAATGCCGCCGTTATATCCTACGCCTTGTGCATAAGCGCCGCTGATATATTCGTCGTTGCCGTTTAGCTCGATAAGACCTGCAAGTGCGCCATCTATAGCGCAGCCTTGCGAAAAGCTCGCGGCGACGTCAAACTGCTCAAGGCGCATATCCTCATAGCCGACAGCTACCGACGGGGTGGTGCGATATTTATCGTTGCCGTTTCTATCGACAAGCATACACACCGCGCTATCCCCTGCAAATGCTTGGGAATAGCCGTGCGCGGTATATTTATCATTACCGTTTAAATCCACTAACAGCGACGAGCCGAAATAGCCTGCCGCCTGCGAGGTAACGACGCTTTCATAGCTATCGTTACCCATCAAGTCAATAAGCGCTCCGCCGCCGAAAAGGCAGGCACCCTGTGAAAACGACCTTGCGCTATAGGTATCGTCACCGTTATTATCAAAAAGAATACCTACGCCCAAAATTCCGCTACCTTGAGTGGCGGTGTAGCCGTTGTTATCATAGGTATCGTTTCCGCCCAAGTCAATTACAACCGAAATGGGCTGAGTGAGTGAGGAGCTTGCGGCAATTTTGCTGTAATACTCGTCGTTACCGTTAAGGTCGATTATAAGTAGCGCACAGGGGCTTCTATAAACGTCGTCGCCGTTTGTGCCAAGGCAAATCGCGCCGAGCGGCGTCTGCACCGTTAGCTCCTCGCCGCTTTGGGTGAGGTTATTGTTATATCTAATGCCTTGTCTTAAATCAGCCGTGGCGGTGAGCATAATATAAAACGCCTTTTGCATTTGCTCGGTATCTACGTTTTTACAAATTTCCTTTACCTCGTCAAAGGCTTTTTTCTATCGCCCTCATTTTGTGGTGGGCAATACAAAAACTGCTGACATTTATAAAAATCGTACTGCGAAATGCCGCGAGTTTGCTCGGAAATAATTTTATAGGCTTCCATAGCCGATGATAAATAAATCGAAATTGCCTTTTGAATTCTCGGCTCGACGCTCTTAAAGGCGTTTTTTGCCTCATCAAGCCCATCGGTTGTGCCGAAAAGCGCGAAAAGCTCAGTAAGGCTATCGTTTATATCGTCGTAAACCTTATAGCTTATAGGCGAAACGCTCTCGGCGTCAAACATTGTAGCCTTATAGAAATCTACGACTG
>CAZDLQ010000215.1:0-2443 GCA_964506315.1 uncultured Oscillospiraceae bacterium | reverse complement strand
ACAAGCAATTTAATATTTAATTCTGTCTAAACTTTGGAGTTCACTTCAGAACTGTGGTTTTTTATTTTACTTCATTTTCATTGAAATATCAAATGCTTTAACCGAGTGAGTGAGGGCGCCCAAGCTGATTACGTCTACACCCGTTTTGGCAACCTCGGCAATATTTTGGAGAGTGATGTTTCCCGAAGCCTCGGTTTTTGCTCTGCCAGCGATTATTTTAACAGCCTCGGTCATTTGCTCACAGCTCATATTATCGAGCATAATAACGTCCGCGCCTGCCTTAAGTGCAAGGTCAAGTTCGTCAAAATCTCTTACCTCAACCTCGATTTTGAGCATATGTCCCGTCTTACTGCGAAGCTTTTTAACGGCGTTCATTATACCGCCGCAAGCGTCAATATGGTTATCCTTTAGCATAGCGGCATCGCTCAAATTAAAGCGGTGATTCTTACCGCCACCTACAGTAACGGCATATTTTTGAAGCGCTCTAAGTCCCGGAAGAGTTTTTCTCGTTTCGGCAACCGAAGCGTTCGTTCCCTCGCAAAGCTTTACGCATTTATTTGTTGCGGTAGCAATGCCCGAGAGGTGCTGAAGCAAGTTAAGAGCGGTTCTCTCGCCTTTTAAAAGTGCGGCGGCACTACCCTTCATTGTAGCAATGATATCGCCTTTTACAACTGCATCTCCGTCTTTTTTAAGTATTTCGTAGCAAACAGCGCTATCGAGAAGCTCAAAAACGCGCATTGCGATTTCAATTCCGCAAATAACACCGTCGTCCTTAGCAACAAAATATGCTGAGGTTTCGCTGTTATCGTCAATTAGGTAATCGGTAGTTACGTCAACGTAATTTATGTCCTCGGCGATTGCTTTTTTAATAATATCATCAACATAAAACTGCGGTAATTTCATTAAAACTTTCCCCTTTTATGAATTTGCTTTTATAACGTCGGTTAATATAAGCTCAGCAATTGCGGCGGTGTTTCTTGCCTCAATTAAATCGCCTGTTATTTCAAATTTATCGCCGCAAAGTATTTTTGAGATTTCTTTAACCTCAGCAAGTGATTTCTTGGCCTCGTCAATATCGGGAACAACAAAGAAGCCATTTTGCAATAGGTGGCGAATTTTTGTTCTAAAGCCGGGCACGAGTGCCTCGCTACCGCCCTTTACAAGCACGTTATCGGGCGCTGAAACAGCAGGCTTTCTTCCGTTTTTCTCAAACTTACTGTTTATACCCTTTGCGGCCATTCGACCGTAAACGATAGCTTCAAGAAGCGAATTACTTGCAAGGCGGTTATTTCCGTGAACACCGCTATGTGCGCACTCGCCTGCGGCGTAGAGGTCCTCAACGGTAGATTCGCCGTCTAAATTTACGTGAATACCGCCCATTAGATAGTGCTGACAAGGATATACGGGAATGTTATCACAGGTCATATCAAAGCCTTCACGCATCAGTTTTTCGTAAAGCATTGGAAATCTATCGCGAACAAATTCGGGCGCTTCGTGAGAAATGCTCAAATAGAACTTATTGCTTCCCGTTGCCTTTTGCTCACGCATTATGCCTTTAGAAACGACGTCACGCGGGGCAAGCTCTTTTCGCTCGTCGTATTTATGCATAAATCTTTCGAGATTGCAGTTTAAAAGATACGCGCCCTCTCCCCTTACCGATTCCGAGATAAGAAGGCGTTCTCTATCCTCGTGCGCAAAAGCGGTTGGATGGAATTGTATTAAATTCATTTTTTCAACGGTTGCGCCGAGCTTATGTGCAAGCACAATGCCGTCACCCGTTGCAATTTTAGAGTTTGTAGTGTACTCATAAACTCTACCGATGCCGCCCGTTGCCATTAGCACGTAATCGGCCGAAACGACTGACTGTTTGCCATCGGTTAAAAGCGCGGCAAAGAAAACGCCGTCATTTTTAACTATATTTATTACTTGTGTATTTTCCGATATTGTAACGTTAGGAAGCTTTGAAACAAACTTTGAGAGAGCAACAACTATTGCGTTGCCCGTTGAGTCCTTGCGGTGAAGGATTCTCGGCAAGGAGTGGCCGCCCTCAAGCGTCATATTAAAGCTACCGTCGTCGTTTTTATCAAATTCAACACCAAGCTCAATAAGATTTAAAACGTCCTTTGAGCCTTCGGTTACAAGCTCATATACCGAATCGGGATCGTTAGTATACCCGCCCGCAATCATTGTGTCCTTAATATGTGCTTCAAAATTATCCTCGTCGGTTGTTACGGCGGCAATACCGCCTTGTGCAAGATCGCTATTGCTAAGCAGCATTTCTCTTTTACATACCGCAAGAATATTCAAGTCACTTGAAAGCTGAAGCGCACCGTAAAGACCGGCAGCTCCTGTTCCTATAACAAGCACATCATAATGTCTATTCATAGTCTCATCCTCTTTGATGATAAAATTATGCCTATACAAGTATAGCACATTTTTACAA
>CAZDLQ010000214.1:0-2453 GCA_964506315.1 uncultured Oscillospiraceae bacterium | reverse complement strand
CTAAGGTAATCAAAGCCGAACTCGTTGTTAGTACCGTAGGTGATGTCGGCATTGTACGCCTCGCGGCGCTCCTCGGTGGTGATACCGTGCACGATAAGACCGACACTAAGACCTAAGAAGCGGAAGATTTTACCCATCCACTCCGAGTCACGACGGGCGAGGTAGTCATTGACGGTTACAATGTGAACGCCAAGACCTGTAAGTGCGTTAAGATATGCAGGCAAGGTTTCAACAAGCGTTTTACCTTCACCCGTTTTCATTTCGCTGATTCTTCCTTGGTGCAGCACGATACCGCCGATGATTTGAACGGGGTAGTGCTTCATAGAAAGCACACGCCAGGCCGCCTCACGACATACCGCAAAAGCGTCGGGAAGAATATCGTCAAGAGTTTCGCCTGCAGCAAGACGCTCTTTGAGCCTCGGGGTCATACCCGCAAGCTCGGCGTCGGAAAATGCCGCGTACTTTTCCTCAAGCGCACAAACCTTTTCCATAATAGGCTTAATGCGTTTGAGCTCTCTCTGACTATATGAACCGAAAAGGGAATCCAAAAATCCCATAGTAAAAGGTCTCCTTAAAAGTGGTTTAGATTAGAACAATTTTATTTGAGTTCGATAGAATTAGTATGGGACGATGTGAGCATCGTCCCACTTGGCTTCCTCTGACGAGGAAGCTGGATTTTGCCGTAGGCAAAAGACTGAGGGAGAGAAAAGACAAAGAACGGTCACCCGTTTTTAAGTCCCTACATCAAAATCAAAGATTTTGCCACCTCCCTTTTCAAAGGAGGCTTATAAATTAGTAGGAAAATACAACGTTTTGGGGCTTGTAGCGTTTTACTGCCGCATCGTTTACAGTAAGAGACAGCTTTGCAACCTGCTTATTTAAAATCTCCTCAAAGTCCTCGTATTTCATATTGGAAATAACACCTTGGGCACGGTCGGTGTAGTCGGTTCCGTTTTCGTCGGTTTCGTAACGAACGTAAACGTAGTAGCCGTAGGTTGAATACTCAATCATAGCGGGTGTGTCATACTCCGCGCTGAATACGGCTTTGTTAAAATCTTCCGCACTGTCAGAGGTGTCTTTAGTAAGGAAGGTGTAATCAACCGTCTCGTCATAGTAGGACTCGTGGTCGTGGTCATCTGAGTGCTCACTGCCTGTTTCGGTGACGTGTTGTGCAATTGCCTCGTCAGCAGAAATTTCATCAATGCTTTCGCCGTTATTTAAACGTGTGATATAATCCTCGGCAATCTTTTTGAGCTCGTCTATTTGCTCGTCAGTAGCCTGGGAAGCGGTTGAAACGCCGCTAAAATGATTTGAGTAGGTAACTGCCACGTATTTTATTTTGGCATAATTTTCTTTAAAATACTCCTTGCGTTCTTCTTCGGTAACGGGCTCTTTACCGTCTTCGCTGTAATAGTGCTCAAAAACCTTTTGAGTTTTTTCGTCGCTGAGCATAATCTCATAGAAAGATTTTTTGCCGCAACCGTTTTCCTCGTAAACAGTTCCTGCGCTGCTCCAAATTGTATCTATATTAGAGTTGATTTCTTCAAGCTCATCATCAGTAAAGGAAAGCTTGTACTCGTCAAAAAGGTTAGCGATAGTTATATGCTTTGCAACACTTTCCTTTGCAAGCTTTTTGATGTAATCATCAGCGTCTATACTGTCGATTTGTTGGTCAAACATATCGGTTGAAGTATCCTCAACGCTGTTTGCGGCGACATAATATCCGTCAACCAAATAGCCGAGATAAATACCTGCGGAAACGGTGTTATCACCCGATTTGAACACCCAAGTCGTGTCCTTGCAAGCGGAAAAGCAAAGCACGCAAACGCACGCAAGAGCTGCACAAATAATTTTTGTCAAAAGCTTAAAGTTTTTCATATTTTTTCTCCGTTCTTTTTTATATTAAACGTTTTGCGGCACAATACCACACTTTAAAAATATTATACCAAATTAAAACGCCTTTGTAAAGCAAAAAAGGAGAATTTACCACTTGTACATATTTTAAAAAATATATTTCTATCAAACGGTTTAATTACGCGCGACGGAATTTGTGGGGCACGGCGATTTTCGACGTGCCGTTTTGGCGGTCGATTCGTGAATCGACCCTACGGTTTATTGCACGTTCGTTGTAGCCGTAGGGGCAATTCACGAATTGCCCGTTTTACCTTTACGTTTTTAGGACCGTCGAGGACCCCGGTCCCTACAATATTTAAATTAACGTGCGATGGAATTTGTAGGGAACGACCTATGTGTCGTTCCGTTTTGATTTTTTTGTTTAGCGGTGCGTCGAAAATCGCCGCACCCTACGGTTTTAATTAACGTGCGATGGAATTTGTAGGGGCGAACAGTGTTCGCCCGAAGGCTCCCTTGTAAAGGGAGCTGGATTGCCGCAAGGCAAGACTGAGGGATTGTTTTGTACGCCGCCAAGGCGGCTACAATCCTCCCGTCACGAC
>CAZDLQ010000213.1:0-2453 GCA_964506315.1 uncultured Oscillospiraceae bacterium | reverse complement strand
GGATATGAGCTCGGGCTCACTCGGACAGGGAATCTCCGCGGCTTGCGGAATGGCACTCGGCGCTAAAATTTCAAATAAAGATTATAGAGTTTACACAATTTTAGGCGACGGTGAAATTGAAGAGGGTCAGGTTTGGGAAGCCGCTATGTTTGCAGGCAATACAAAGCTTGATAATCTTTGTGCAATCGTTGACTACAACGGCCTTCAAATTGATGGAAAGCTCTCGGAGGTTTGCTCTCCCGAGCCTATTGACGAAAAGTTTAAGGCATTTGGCTGGAACGTAATTGTTATTGATGCTCACGACTTTGAGGTTTACGAAAAAGCATTTAACACAGCCAAAGCAACCAAAGATAAGCCTACCGTTATTATTCAAAAGAGTATTAAGGGTAAGGGCGTTTCGTATATGGAAAACGCTGTTTCGTGGCACGGTGCCGCTCCAAATGACGAGCAGTACGAAATTGCCATGAAAGAACTTAGTGAAGCTTTAAAGGAATTGGAGGCGTAAAACATGAGCGAAATTATTAAAAAAGCCACCCGTGAGAGCTACGGCGAAGCACTCGCACAGCTTGGTGAGAAGTATTCAAACGTTGTTGTTTTAGACGCCGACCTTGCCGCCGCAACTAAAACAGGCACCTTTAAAAAAGCCTTCCCCGATAGATTTTTTGATTGCGGAATTGCTGAGGCAAATATGATGGGAATTGCCGCAGGTCTTTCTACCACGGGCCTTGTTCCTTTTGCAAGCACTTTTGCAATGTTTGCATCAGGTAGAGCCTACGAGATAGTAAGAAACTCAATCGGTTACCCTCATTTGAACGTTAAAATCGGCGCAACCCATGCAGGTATCACAGTAGGCGAAGATGGTGCAACACATCAGTGCTGTGAAGACATTGCGCTTATGCGAACCATTCCCAAAATGGTTATCATAAATCCCTGCGACGATAGGGAAGCCAAAAAAGCCGTTTTTGCGGCTTACGAGCACAACGGCCCCGTTTATATGCGCTTTGGCCGACTCGCTCTCCCAACTGTCACTGATGAAGATTATAAGTTTGAGCTTGGTAAGGGCGTAACAATGAGAGAGGGAACTGACGTTACCATCATTGCTACGGGACTTGAAGTTCACGAAGCTTTAAAAGCACACGATATTCTTAAGGAACAGGGAATTAGCGCAAGAGTTATAAATATCCACACAATTAAGCCTTTGGATGAGGAAATTATCATTAAAGCGGCAAAGGAAACAGGCGCTATTGTAACTGCCGAGGAGCATAATATTATCGGCGGACTCGGCGAGGCCGTTTGCGGCGTTTTAAGTGAAAACTGTCCTACTCCTGTTGTTAGAATTGGTGTTAAGGATAAATACGGATTCTCAGGCCCTGCAAAAGATCTTATTCCGCTGTTCGAGCTTGATGCTGAGAGCATAGTAAAAGCGGCAAAACAAGCAATTTCAAAGAAATAAATTATAAAAATAAAAACTCCCTATGGTAACTACCATAGGGAGTTTTGTTATGACTAAATTAAACTTATCTATTGAAGAAAGCGTCGTGAATAACCTTTGCGGCCTTTTCACTGTCGTCCTTTTTGATAATAACCGAAATCTTAATTTCGCTTGTGGTAATCATATCAATGTTAACGTTTGCGTCCGAGAGAGCCTCAAACATTTTAGCGGCAACACCGGGATTACTTTGCATACCTGCGCCAACGATTGAAACCTTTGAAAGATTTGTCTTGGTAACAACCTTTGAAGCACCGAGAATTTCAAGATTTTCGTTGATAACGTCTACTGCGTAGTCTAAATTATCGTTTGCAACGGTAAAGCTAATGTCTTTAGTTCCGTCACGACCTACTGACTGAAGGATAACGTCAACGTTTACCTTCTTGGTTGAAAGAAGTGAGAAGATTTTAAAAGCAACGCCGGGCTTGTCGGGAAGACCAACAATTCCTACCTTTGAAACGTCATTATCAACAGCAACTCCACGTACTAACATTTTTTCCATTTTTACAGCCTCCTTAACTTTTGTGCCCGGTTTTCTTTCTAAGCTTGAAAGTACCTCAAGCTCTAAATTGTGTTTCTTTGCAAGCTCAACTGAGCGATTATGAAGTACTTGTGCACCGAGCGATGCAAGCTCAAGCATTTCGTCAAATGTAATTTCATCAAGCTTTTGCGCGGTCTTAATCTTTCTCGGGTCAGCGGTGTATACACCGTCAACGTCGGTATAAATTTGACAAAGATCGGCTTTAAGTGAGGTTGCAAGAGCAACCGCACTTGTATCACTACCGCCTCTACCAAGAGTCGTTATGTCGTCATATTTGTTAATTCCTTGGAATCCCGCAACGATTACGATGTTTTTCTTTAAGAGCTCGTTGTGAAGCCTTTCGGAATTGATGCTTGAAATACGCGCGTTACCGTAGTTTGAATTGGTTTTCATTCCAACCTGCCAACCGGTAAGCGAAATAAC
>CAZDLQ010000212.1:0-2462 GCA_964506315.1 uncultured Oscillospiraceae bacterium | reverse complement strand
CCCCTGAGCTTTCTGCCGATATTATTGATAACGGCATTACCTTAACAGGCGGCGGCGCGCTTTTAAGAGGCCTTGATGAACTGATTACTCACGAAACGGGTATTCCTGTTCATATTGCTGAAAATCCGCTTGATTGTGTTGCCGAGGGTACAGGTATGATGCTTGAAGACATCGATAGACTCAGCGACATTCTTATTGATGAAGACTAATTTGTGATTTAGAGGGCGCAGGCGGAATTATTCCGTCTGCACCTGTTTTCGTTTATGTGCAATTTATAGGGAAAGGAGAGTTACCCCTTAAATGAAGGATTTTTTCAAAGGACGTGTGTTTAAGGCACTTTTGTGCGTCTTTGCGGTTATTATCGGAATAATAATTTACCAAGCGGCTTCGGGCGCTTACGCTTCCTTGCCTCAGGCAATTGTGGGAACGGTCGTTACCCCTATAGTTAAATTCTCGTCAAGCATTTCAAATAGCGTCGGCGGCTTTTTTAACTCGCTACTGAACGCTTCCGACACCAAGAAGGAAAACGAAAAACTAAAAGAGGAACTCGCTGAGGCTTATAATAAACTCTCCGACCTTGAAACCTATAAACAGGAAAACGAGCAGCTTAAAGAGTTTCTTGAAATTAAAGAGCAAAACACCGACTATAAAATGATGTCGGCGCAGGTAATCGGTAGGGACAGCACCTCGCATTTTGGTGAGTTTACCGTAAATAAAGGCTCGGTAAACGGTATCGAGCTAAACGCCCCCGTAATAACGGCGCAGGGCCTTGTCGGTATTGTAAGCCACGTCGGCCCAACCTACTGCACCGTTACAACCATACTTGACCCCGAGATAAACGTCGGCGTGTATAACACAAGAACGCAGGAAACCGGCGTCGCAAGCGGTGATGCCGCACTTTCAAATAGCGGCAAAACCAAGCTTAGACTGCTTCCGCGCGATACCGCACTGCTTAGCGGAGATATTATTCAAACCTCGGGTATCGGCGGTATGTTCCCTGAGGGCCTTCTTGTCGGAACTATTGAAACCATTAAAGCCGAAAACTCGGGCGTTTCAATGTATGCCGAAATTAAACCCGTTGTTGACGTTTTCGAGGTTACTAACGTAATGATTTTGACCGACTTTTCGGTAGACGAGTTAAAGCCCTCTACCGAAGAAAATACCGAGCAAGAGGACACCTCGTCAAAATAGCATTTGCTTATCTTTATAAAGGAGGGGAGAGAAGTGAAAAATAAAAAAACGCGCGCCATTTTAAAATGGTGCCTGTACGTCGTTTTGGCGGTTTTACTTTTTTGTTTTCAGGTTTCTCCCACAAAACTCGCGCTTTTTTCGGATATCGTTTATTTGCTCCCGTTTGTTGTTGCAATTTCCTGCTTTGAGTCAATTGCAACGTCGGTAAGCTTTGCCGTAGTTTGCGGCTTTGTGTGGGACTACTGCTCTCAAAGACTGTTCGGCTTTCACGCACTGCTGCTGCTTGTTTTGTGCACAGTAGTTTTTCTTATAATGAAGCTGTACGTAAGACCTGTTTTTGTAAGCGTAACGGCGGCAATTGTAGCATCGGTCTTTGTCTACTGCCTTGTCGATTTCTTTTTCTTCTTTGTACTTAGAGGCTACGATTCGCTGTTTGGGCTTTTTACCGCTCAGTATATTCCCATATTTATAAAATCAAGTCTTTTTGGCACACTGATTAGTTTTGTAGTTATGAAAATATATAAACTAAACCCAATAAAAGCGCGGTTTGATATGTAATTTTAAAAAAAGGAAGTGACGGATGATGAAAACGGCAAAACAGCCTGTTTCGAGAATATTCATTCTTGCAATGCTGCTTGTCGCTGTTTTTGCAGCATTCATTGTCCGTATGATGCAGCTTCAGCTCGTTGACGGAGAAGGCTATCGCCAAATGAGCGACGTAAGCTACACAAGAGAGGTAACCGTCAAGGCGGCAAGAGGCGAAATTGTTGATAGAAACGGCGTTCCTCTCGCCGCAAATAGAACTGCCTATAACGTAATTTTTGATAAAAGCTTTGTCAAAATGGCCGACGTAAACGAGCTTATTTTGATAGCACATGATATAATCACACAGCAAAACGAAAAACATAAGGAATCCATTCCAATAACCGAGGACTCGCCCTATAATTTCAAAAGCGGCTTCGAGAGCTCGGTGGCATCGCTTAAAGCGCGTATCGGTCTTCAGGACTACGCAACGGTACAAAATGTTTGGGCGGCGCTTTGCGAAAGATATGATATTGACGAAAAATATAGCGACGCCGATAAACGAATTATTATGGGCGTGCGCTATGAAATGGAAATAAAGGGCTTTACCGTAAGCACTCCCTACACCTTCTCCGAGGACGTATCAATGGCTACGGTGTCAAGAATACTTGAAAAAAGCATCACCTATCAGGGTATAAGTATTTCGGAGGAAAGCGTCAGAGAATACCCCGACGGTACTATTGCACCCC
>CAZDLQ010000211.1:0-2462 GCA_964506315.1 uncultured Oscillospiraceae bacterium | reverse complement strand
AGCCTCTTTACCCTCGGTTACCGACTGGATCTGGAAATCGTCCAGCTCATAGTGGCGGCCGACAATTTTATCAATGGTAAGAAAAGCGGCGTCAATGGGGCCGTCGCCCATACAAATATCCTGCAGGATTTCTCCGTTTTTATCAAGTGTAATTTGAGCGCTTGCGGAAATGATGTTTCCGCTGTTTACAACGTAGCTTACAAGCTTATAGGTTGCAGGAACCTGAAGCGCCGAGCTTGCAACGATTGCGTCAAGCTCTTTAGCGCCGACGTTTTTCTTTGCGGCAACGCGCAAAAATTCCTCGTAAACCTTAGCCTCGTCCTCTTTAGAAAGGTCGTAGCCGAGCTTTTTAACCGAGGTGATAACGTCCTCGATGCTGTCGTTTTGGTCAAGCTTAATTGAATCGTCAGCCGATGATACAGTTACAACCGATTTGCCTGCATCAGTGTTATTTACTATGCGGCTGATTTGCTTTTCAATTCTATAAAGCTCGGTGTTGCGAATGGTGGAGCACATATCGTAATTTTCGCCGCAGTTTCTAAGCATTGTGGCAAAGCTTCCGAGAGAAACGGTAGCCTCGTCAACAGCGGTTTTAACACCGTCAGCACCGATTTTGAGAGAAAGCACGGCGGCGGCATTTGCAAGGCCGTTTTTATTATCGCAACTTACCGAAACGGGAACACTGCAATAGCCTTTAACCTCTTTTACAAAAGCGGCAAAGTCATCGGGCATCATTTCGGCGGCGCTGTCACACACGGTGATTGAGGTAGCTCCGCACTCGATAGCCGAAGTGATTACTTCCTTTAAAAATTCCTTTTCGGCGCGTGTTGCGTCAACTGCGCAAAACTCAACGTCCGAGCATTTTTCGCACGCTAATGCCACTACCTCTTTTATGTATGCAAGCATTTTGGGCGCTTTCTTGTGGCAGGTGTATTCCATAGAAACGTCCGACACGGGAAGCTGTATTCTAATTCTACCGTTTTTAGCGGCCGAGAGTGCAGCGGCGGCGTTTTCAACGCTCTCGCGAGTGCTGCCTGCGGCAACCGACAGGGTAGCCTTATCCACAAATGCCGATATTGTTTTTACGAAAAGAATGTCGGTTTTTGCGTTTTCAATTTCGGGAAGCTCAATAGCGTTAACCGAAAGACGCTCTAACTGCCTTGCGATTTCAATTTTCTCTTTAAAGGAAAATCCGCTTTTCTCCCTGCAAAGTGTTGTGTCCGAAATTTTAATTTGTTTCATAGCCTTTCTCCTATTTTTGTATTTGGCTTAAAGCTTAAAGTTTGGTGACAAAATAAAAATCCCTGAGACAGCCTAAACTGCCTCAGGGACGAAATTCTTCGCGGTACCACCCTGATTGCCGCAAAATGCGGCCACTCAGTAAAGCTCCATCAAGCCTTTTGCCTTGGTAACGGGGCACTCCGTAACGACTTACTTTAATTTCGGCCGTTCAGCTCCGGAACGAGACTTTCCTACCCTTTTCATACCGCATTCACACCGTCGGCGGCTCTCTTTGATGAAACCGTGATAAGAAATAATTCCTTCAACGCATTTAAAATATGTGCCTATTATACCACCGCCAAAAAGCGTTGTCAACAGTTTTTTGAAAAAATTGTGGGCATTTTTACGGTGCGGTAGGATTGTAGGGGACGGCGCCCACGACGGTCCTTTTAACCTTTATGCTTTCTCTCCCTCAGTCAAAACCTGCGGTTTTGCCAGCTCCCTCGTCAGAGGGAGCCAAGGCGGGAGGAGCAAGCCCCTCCCATACGGTTTGAATTTACGTTGGTTGTACATCGTAGGGGCGAACAGTGTTCGCCCGTAGGCTCCCTTGTAAAGGGAGCTGGATTGCCGTAAGGCAAGACTGAGGGATTTGAAGTTTCTCTTTTACCTTGTTTCATTAAAACCTTATATATTAAAATCCCTCCGTCAAAATCGAAGATTTTGCCACCTCCCTTTACAAGGGAGGCAATAGAAAAGCACCCCGAGGTGTCGGGGTGCTTTGGTTTTGCGCCTTGTGGTAAATCAATGCGGAACGACACATAGGTCGTTCCCTACGATTTTTATCTTTTTACCATATATTAAAGTGCGACGCCTTGAGCGAGCATTGCTTCGCAAACCTTTTCAAAGCCTGCGATGTTAGCGCCTGCAACGAGGTTGCCCTCCATGCCGTATTTCTTTGCGGCCTCGTAGGAGTTTTTGTAAATGTTCTTCATAATTCTATGAAGCTGCTCATCAACCTCTTCAGCGGTCCAGCTGTATCTTGCGGAGTTTTGGCTCATCTCTAAGCCCGAAACTGCAACGCCGCCTGCGTTTACTGCCTTTGAAGGAGCAACGATTACGCCGTTTGCCTGCAAATACTGCATAGCCTCGTTGGTGGTGGGCATATTGGAAACCTCAACGTAGAACTTAACGTCGTTTTCAACGATCTTTTTAGCGTCTTCCATTCTAACCTCGTTTTGCAT
>CAZDLQ010000210.1:0-2466 GCA_964506315.1 uncultured Oscillospiraceae bacterium | reverse complement strand
ATACACTGAAAAATAGCAGAATGCTCACTGTCAACGGGCAAAATTTTAACGCCCTTTTGTTTAGCAAGGCTCATTACAAGGCTGCCGCCTGTTACAAGCGATTCTTTATTTGCAAGGGCAACGTCCTTTTTAGAATTCACGGCACTAAGCGTGGGAAGAAGGCCCGCGATGCCGACTATACTGTTTACAACAAGTTCGGTTTCGTCGAGAGTTGCGGCAAGCTGTGTACCCTCACTGCCGCAAGCCACCTTTATACCGGTGTCCGAAAGGGCGGTTTTAAGCGAAGTATAAAGGCTTTCGTCCGAGATGCTAACAAGGCTCGGCTTAAACTCTCTTGCCTGCTCTTCAAGCAGTTTTACGTTTTTATTAGCTGTAATGGCGTTAACCTTTACATTATGCATTCTTGCAACGTCAAGGGTTTGTGTGCCGATTGAACCCGTTGAGCCCAATACCGATATGCTTTTCATACTCTTCCCCCATTTGTAATTTTAAGCCACCAACTGAAAAACAATCGGTGGCCGCAAGTTTTTATTAAATAATAGTAACTACCCTTGTCACTATGTATACAGTCGGTGCAATAAACAAAATACTGTCAAAGCGATCCATTATTCCGCCGTGACCGGGAATAAGATTTCCGTAATCCTTAATGCCGATTTGGCGTTTAATTACCGATGCGATAAGGTCGCCTGCAGTACCCGCAAGAGCGACTACAATCGCGAGAGCTGAAAGCAAAAGGTAATTTACAGTAAGGTTTCCTACAATTTTAGAATACACTAAAGCGAGTAGGTTTATAAGCAGTACGTTTGATACTATTCCGCCGACAAGACCCTCTACAGTCTTTTTAGGGCTAATGTTAGGCGACAACTTATGCTTACCTAAAAATCTACCCGTAAAGTACGCTCCCGTATCGGCGAACCAAGCGCCGCCAAAGCACAGAAGAACGTAAAAAAGGCCATGATGAGCCTCGTTTCTTAAATGTACAAGACATAAAAACGAAAAAGAAACAAAAAGTGTTGCTAAAATATAAAACGAAATTTTTTCAAAGCTTATTTGTGAATGAAATTTCAGTGTAAATATAACCGTTACGACAGTAAACAAAATTGCCAACCATATCCTTATACCAGCCATGGACGCATACGGCATGGCGGCCGCAACTGCAACTGCAGTATACAAAAACGGCTTATGAGCCTTAAATCCGTTTGCCGAAAGAAGCTCAAACACCGCGATAGCTGAAAGCACAGAAATTGCCGCTTCCCAAACAAGCGTCTTATAAAGGAACAAGACGGCGACAAGCACAACCACGCAGGCGGCGCCCGAAATTATCCTTTGTTTCACAAAGATGCCTCCCTAATTTATGTTGGGTAAAAAACTTTAAGCAGTTCCAAAACGGCGATTGCGCCTTGAGAACTCCTTCAAAGCTTCGTCAATATGTTTTTTGTCAAAATCGGGCCAAAGCACGTCACAAAAATACAGTTCGCTATAAGCCGACTGCCAAGTGAGAAAATTGGAAAGCCTATATTCCCCGCCCGTTCTTATAATTAAATCGGGCGCAGGTTGACCGCTTGTATAAAGCATCTCTTCAATAGTCTTTTCGGTTATATCCGAAGGGCCCAGCTCTCCGCTCTTTACCTTCTCGGCGCAAAGACGCACTGCATTTGTGATTTCCGCAATACCGCCGTAATTTATGGCGATATTAAGAGTCATTGAATCGTAATTTTTAGAGGTTTCCTCGGTGTCCTCCATAAGCTTTATAATGTCCTCATCAAGCACACTTCTATCGCCGATAAAGCAAACGCGGATATTTTCCTTGGTATAATTTTTAACGTCTTTTAGATATTCTCTAAAAAGATTCATTATACCCGAAACCTCTTCTTGTGAGCGTTTCCAGTTTTCAGTTGAAAAAGCATAAACGGTAAGATATTTTATGCCACGGTCGCGGCAGTATCTTGAAATGGTTTTAAAAACTGCGGCACCTTTTTGATGGCCTACCGATCTTGGCATACCACGTTTTTTTGCCCATCTACCGTTGCCGTCCATAATAATACCGATATGAACCGGCAAATGCTCTTTATCTATGGTTTGATTTTTTTTAAACAAACTCATTTTACTCTCCGCTTTTTACAGCTCTAAAATTTCTTTTTCCTTAATCTTAGCGAGCTCATCAATGTTTTTGCAGTATTGATCAGTAATATCCTGAACCTGTTTCTCGCAATTTTTAAGATCGTCCTCAGTAATTTCGGAGTTTTTCTTCATTGCTTTAAACTTTTCAAGAGCATCACGACGGATTGAACGAACAGCAACCTTGCTATTCTCGGCAAGCTTGGAAATGTCCTTTGCAATCTCGCGGCGGCGTTCCTCGGTAAGTGCGGGGAATGCGAGGCGGATAACTCTACCGTCATTGGTGGGGTTGATGCCTAAATCAGATGTATTGATTGCTTTTTCAATGTTTTTAAGAGTAGAAGCGTC
>CAZDLQ010000209.1:0-2478 GCA_964506315.1 uncultured Oscillospiraceae bacterium | reverse complement strand
AGGTGTTTTCGCGTAAAACCTCGGCATATAAGGCGTACGCTACGAGAAATACGACCGCCGCCGCGTAGACTACATAAGAGGGAAGTGCAAACCACGAAAAGCGAAAATCAAGCCCTGCCACAACAAAGCCGACTATAAACATAAGTCCACTCAATTTTACAACTGTTTGCTGTTCGCCCTCTTTTTCCTTGGCGTCAAGCCTTTTTCTTAAAAGCTCGGGATTTTTGAGCATCAACACAATTCCTGCAAAAAACATCGGGATAAACAAGAGCGCTAAAAACAGCCAGCCGTTTGCAAAGTGAAGCGTTCCTGCGGGCAAAAACAAAAGCGCCGCTAAAAGCACAAACCCCAAAACAAATTTTAAAACCGCCGCAAAGAAAAGCTTTTTAGTCATTTTACGCACTCCTTCCCATAGAAAAATCCTTTGTCATAACCATTATACTATTTTTTAAAGCTTTTTCAAGCCTTGCCGCATTATAAATAAAAAACCGAGCGAAGCACATACTCCGCTCGGTAAATTTTAAGCTTTTTATTATTCAACCTTTTGGCATGAGGTAATTGTGTTTCCGGAATAGGTAATCTTAACCTTATCACCGACGCTGAGTAGAAGCATATTTTCGTTAGAGCTTGCCTTGGCCTTGAAAATGTTGCTGTCACCGTCGATCAAATAAATATAAGTGTTTCCGTCAATATCAATATATTTTATTGATGAAATAACCATTGTTTTTTCTTCGGTATCCTCAGGAGTTTCATCGCTTTCTATGCCGAGAGCCGACTTGTATTTTTTAATACATTCGGCCTGAGTTGTAGCCGTGGTAACAATATTATACTGCTCAACGTTTACGGTTGCATAAAGCTTTACTAAGCCGCCCGAATCCTTTAAGACCATAATGTACGTCGGGTGTCCGTCGATATTTATAAGCGACGGGAAGGATGCTTGGTAACCTTTTTCCTGCACCTCACCCTCGGCGGCTGTCATAGCCGATTTTTCGTCAGCACCGGCAATTGAATAGTAACGGCTTTCGCCCGTTCTTTCGTTTGCTAAAAGAAAACCGATGTTAGAGCTGTCGCCGTTTACGGAGGTTACGCCCGTGTAAATCCATATATCGCCATCCTTGGCTACGTAGCCGTAGTCGGAAATAGGCGTTTCATCCTCGGATTCTTCATCACTTGAATAATACGTGGTAACCTGCTTGCAGTCTTTTTTTGCAAATAAGCTGTTCATATAACCGTTTTGGAACATACCGTACCAATTATACTGCTCACAAATTAGATCGCCGTAAAAAACAACGTCTATCCACTTCGGTATATCCGCAACGTCGTATTTTTCGGTTTCGCCGCTTGTGGGATCAAGAACGATACAGCCGCTTACCGTTTTTCCGCCAAATAGGCCGACTGTTTTTTCAACAATTGAAGCGATATAGTACGGCTTGCCGCTTTCATCAATTTCAAAGTGTAGATTATCTAACATAAGAGTGGGGTATTTGGTCCAAAGGTATCTTTTGGCGTCCTCGGAGAAGAAGGCGGAGGGAACGTATTTCATTCCTTCCGAGCTTTCAAATGAAGCGGACATTGAAACGGGATTAACGGTTACATAGCCCTTGATTCCGCTTTCCTTGTTGTTCATCCATTTGAAGAAGCCTGCATATTCCAACGCGGAAACCTTAATCGGCTTTCCGTTATAATCTATTTGCGTGTAATCGTAGGAAACATTAAACTGACTTACCACGTCCGAGAGCGCGCCTATTTCTCGGTCACCGAGCATTTGCGCGGATGCGGTGTCCATTAAAGCAATCGAATCCGTGCCGACGGACTCGGATAAATCGGCCGAAAAGCTCGAATCCTTAACCTTGAGAATTTCCGAATAGCCCGTTGCGTTAAATAGGGTGCTGTTAGCAATAGCAATAACAATTATCAAAACGGTTAAAATGGCAGGCGCTATAAAGGCGGCTACGTCAAAAACAAACCTTACGTGTCCCTTGCGCTTTGAGCCCGTTTTCCGCTTTGCCGATGCCGATCCCGAATCTTGAGAGCCCGTCGATAGACACTTAACAACCGCGAAAATTAAAACGGTAATGTCAATAATTACCCACAGCCACACGTTGTGAACGTTAAAGGCGGGGCAGAAAAAATACAAGCAAAAGCCGAAAAACAGCAAAGCGGCTATCGCTCCGATTATGTACGGAAAAGCTTTGGATTTTCTCATATTTATTAGCTCCTTTTTGTGTTTTGATATGCGAATTTTAAATTCGCTTAGATTATAGCATTTTTATGTGGGAAATACAAGGTAAAGTCTCTAAAAACCTATTCACTATTACCTCTTACTTATTACTTCCGCCAAAATCGACCGCAAGAGAATAGTGAAGAGTGAAAAGTGAATAGTGAAAAAGTAAAATCGACACCCTTCTTGCGAAGAATGTCGATTTTGGTGGAGATGGTGGGGATCGAACCCATGACCTCTTGAATGCCATTCAAGCG
>CAZDLQ010000208.1:0-2479 GCA_964506315.1 uncultured Oscillospiraceae bacterium | reverse complement strand
TAAATTGTGTAACCCTTTTTGGAGATTAAACATAATATAAATTGAAATCTAAAAAAAGGAGGAAACACTCATGTGTGGAAACAATTTTTTTGGTAACGGTAGCTGTACTTGGATCATTCTTCTCATAATCATCCTCGTTTGCTGCTGCGGTAACAATGACAGCAACGGTTGCGGCTGCGGTTGTAACTAAAAGCTAAAGAAAAAGCCTCCCTGCTCTAAGCCGGGAGGCTTTTTCTTGTTGTTTTATTGATTTGAAAGTGTTGTGGTGGTATTTTCGCTTTTATTTTCCTGCGTACTCGAACTTGATGATTCGGGACGAACAATCGAAACATTTCTACTTGTTGTGCTTGAGGTTGGGGGTGTTCCCTCAAAAACGGTATGACGCTTCAAATACTCAATCCATACAATATAGCCTTTCTTATTAAGATGCATACCATCTCCCCCATCGAATGACGTTGAGAGATTTCCGTTAGCATCTTTTAAGGCCTCAGCCACGTTTACGTAATAAACACCTTTTTGAGCAGCAAGCTCCAAGATAGCTGCATTATATGTGTTAATCTTTGAGTTGGCAAAAGCACTGTTTGACGCTTGTTTTTTTGCGGTAACGGGTAAAATTGACTGAATATAAATTATAGCATTGGGGTGCTGTTTCTTTACGCCGTCAATAAATTCACTATAACCCGAAATCAGTTTACTTTTAGTTTGGAAATGAATACCGTTTGAGCCGAGCATAATATAAATATATTTTGGATTATGACGTTTCATAGCTTGAAGAAAAGTCATTTTAACGCCGGAAACTTTAATCGCCTTGCTTGTTAAAATAGTGTTTGTATTTATTCCCGTTTTGGCTATAACGGTGGTGTTGGTCATTACGTCATAAAGGTCAATTCCCGTGGTAAGCGAATCTCCAACAAACATAGCCGTGTTAAAGTAGTAGTTTTCGACAGCAGGTTGAAGCGGAATCGGCTTTGATTTATCAATGGTATACGTCCAATTAGGAGCCGATGCATAAACATCAAAAACTGCGTTCGAAGTAACGGTCGGAAGGCTTGTTGTAGTTGTTGTGCTCGGTTTTGAAGAAACGGTTGATGAAGCCTGCACAGCCGATGAGACCGAGCTCGTTTCAATTTTATCTTCCGTTTTAGCAATAGTCGACGAAACCACTTCGGTTTCACTTTGAACAATCGAACTGTTTGAAACGGTTTGACTTGTTACGTGGCTACTCGAACCGCCGAGCGTCTTATCATTACCCGATAAAATTGCAATAAGCAAAGAAACAACGATAGCAACAAGCAGCACCGATGCGATAATAATGGCGTCTTGTTTAGCTTTTTTAGAAGTTCTCCTAACACTCACGACCCTGTAGCCGCCGAATTTCTTTCTCACGCAATTTCACCTCACTTTTTTAAAAACAAAACCTTACTTTACATTATTACATATTTTTAAGTTTTTTTCAAGACATATAAAGAAAAAATGCCTTGTAAAACAAGGCATTTTTTTACTTAGAACAATCCTGTTATTTTTCCGTTTTCGTCGATGTCAATTTTTTCAGCCGCAGGAACCTTGGGTAAGCCGGGCATAGTCATAATATCGCCCGTCAAAACAACTATAAAACCTGCACCTGCCGAAAGTTTTATGTTCTTAACTGTTACAGTGAAGTTATCGGGAGCACCGAGTTTTTTAGCGTCGTCGGAAAAGCTATACTGTGTTTTTGCCATACAAACAGGACAATTTTCATATCCAAGCTCGGTAAGCTGTGCTATTTGCTTGCTTGCAGCAGGCAAGAATGAAACCGAACTGCCGCCGTATATTCTTTTAACGATGGTTTCAATTTTTTCTTTAATTGACGTGTCAAGCTCATAAGCAAAGCTAAACTCATTCTCCTCGTCACAAAGTCTAACAACTTCGCGTGCGAGTTCTTCTCCACCCTTACCGCCGTCAGCCCAAACTGTTGAAAGCACGGTGTTTACACCAAGCTCGCGACATTTTTTAATAATAAACTCGATTTCAGCATCGGTATCGGTTGGGAATCTATTGACAGCCACAACACAAGGAAGCTTAAACACGTTTTTAATGTTTGAAACGTGGCGAAGAAGGTTAGGCACGCCCTTTTCAAGCGCTTCTAAGTTCTCGTTTGTAAGCTCGGTCTTTGGCACTCCGCCGTGCATTTTAAGCGCACGAACGGTTGCAACCACAACAACCGCGTCGGGTTTAAGATTTGCCATACGGCATTTTATATCAATAAACTTTTCAGCGCCCAAATCCGCACCAAAGCCTGCTTCGGTTACTGCGTAATCGCCCATTTTAAGTGCAAGCTTGGTTGCCATAACCGAGTTACATCCGTGAGCAATATTAGCAAAAGGACCGCCGTGAACGAAAGCTGCAGTTCCCTCAAGCGTTTGCACAAGATTAGGCTTAATGGCATCCTTCAAAAGTGCAGCCATAGCACCGGCAGCCTTTAATTGACCGCAGGTTACAG
>CAZDLQ010000207.1:0-2514 GCA_964506315.1 uncultured Oscillospiraceae bacterium | reverse complement strand
ACTCAAAAAGGCAGCTGACGAAATGCTCGATTATAACGGCAGCGGTCAATCCGTAATGGAAATGTCCCACCGTTCAGCAGTTTATGATGCAATTATTAAGGAAACTGAGGCACTTTTAAGAAAGGTTCTCTCAATTCCCGATAACTATAAGGTTCTCTTCCTTCAAGGCGGCGCAACCTCTCAGTTCTCAGCTATTCCTCTTAACTTTATGAACGGTAGCGGAAAAGCTGACTATATCGTATCAGGTCAGTTCTCTAAGAAGGCTTTTAAGGAAGCTCAAAGATACGGCGACGTTAAGGCTATCGCTTCTTCCGAGGATAAGACCTTCTCTTATATCCCCAAGATCACCGGTGAGGATATCCGTCCCGACGCTGACTATGTATACGTTTGCTACAACAACACAATTTACGGAACCTGCTTCCCCTATATCCCCGATACAGGTGATATTCCCCTTATCGCTGATATGTCTTCTTGCCTCCTTTCCGAGCCTGTTGACGTTTCTAAGTTTGCAGTAATCTACGGCGGCGCACAAAAGAATATGGGCCCTGCAGGTCTTACCGTTGTAATTGTTCGTGAGGATATGCTTGGCAAAGCTCGCGAGATGACTCCTATCATGATGAACTATCAGGTTCAGGCTGATAACGGCTCAATGTACAACACTCCTCCTACATATTCAATCTACGTTCACAAGCTCATCCTTGAGTGGATTGACAGCATCGTAGGCGGCCTTGAGAATATGAAGAAGATCAACGTTGAAAAGGCTGCAATCCTTTACGATTATCTTGACACTTCGGCTATGTTCAAGCCCAAGGCTGAGAAAGAGGACCGTTCACTTATGAACGTTACCTTCGTAACAGGCGACAAGGATCTTGACGCTGAGTTCTGCAAGGCTTGTACCGATGCAGGCTTTGTAAACATTAAGGGACACAAATCAGTTGGCGGTATGCGTGCTTCTATCTACAACGCTATGCCTACTGAGGGTGTTAAAAAGCTCGTTGAGTTTATGAAGGCTTTTGAAGAGAGCCACAAATAATCAAAAGGAGTACTATAATGTATCAGGTAAAGCTTCTTAATAAAATCGCTTCAATCGGTTTAAACCGTTTTGATTCTTCTAAATACGCTTGCAGTGAGGATGCAAAGGACGCAGTAGCCGTAATGGTTCGTTCGGCATCTATGCACGAAACCGTTCTTGATGAAAGCACACTTTGTGTTGCAAGAGCAGGCGCAGGCGTAAACAATATTCCTCTTGACCGTTTTGCACAGGAGGGCGTTGTTGTTTTCAACACTCCCGGCGCTAATGCAAACGCAGTTAAAGAGCTTGTTGTTGCAGGTTTACTTCTTTCTTCGAGAAGAATTCTTCCCGCTGTTGATTGGGCTAAAACCTTAAAAGGCAACGGCGACGAAACCTTAAAGCTCGTTGAAAAAGGCAAATCACAGTTCGTAGGCCCCGAGATTTCGGGCAAAACCCTCGGTATCGTTGGCCTCGGCGCAATCGGCGTGCTTGTAGCACAGGCAGCCGTAGCTCTCGGTATGAAGGTTGTAGGTTACGACCCCTTCCTTTCTCCCGCCGCAGCTATCCGCCTTCCTTCCTGCGTAAAGTACGTAACCGACCTTGCTGACATCTACGCTGAAAGCGATTACATCACACTTCACGTTCCCCTCAACAGCGAAACACGCGGTATGGTTAACGCCGCTACTATCGCTACAATGAAGGATAACGTTCGTATCTTAAACTTCGCTCGTGACGCTCTTGTTAACGACGCTGACCTTCTCGCCGCATTAGAAAGCGGTAAGGTTGCAAGATACGTAACCGATTTCCCGACCGATGCAGTAATCGGCGTAGAAAACGTTGTTGCATTACCTCACCTCGGCGCTTCAACTCCCGAGAGCGAGGATAACTGTGCAGTAATGGCAGCTGACGAAATCATTGACTACCTTGAAAACGGAAATATCGTAAACTCGGTTAATATGCCAAGAGCACAGCTCGGCGCTATTACCGCAGGCACAAAGCGCGTATGCGTAATTTATAAGGCAAGCGCTGCTGCAGCAGTTGCTGAGAAGCTCGCAGGTGCCGCTAAGTTTGCCGCTTTCACAAGAGGCGATATGGCTTACGCTATGGCTGATATTGCTGATGGCGCCGATGCAGTAGCCGATGCAGTAAAAGCAGTTGACGGTGTAATCCGCACAAGAGTTATCTAATTTAGTAACGTCAATATGTAATTAAAAAAGCGGGATTTTATTCCCGCTTTTTTGCAAAGTTAAAGATTGAAAGGAATTTTAAAAATGAGTCTTGACTCTATGACTAAAGAGCAGCTGATAGAAACCTATAATCAGTTTAAAAAAGAGTATGAGCAGGCCGCCGCTCTCGGTCTAAAGCTTGATATTTCAAGAGGTAAGCCCAACGGCACACAGCTTGATTTGTGTAACGATATGATCACCTGCTTAAAGCCCGAGGACTTTGAGGGTAGAAGCTTTGATTATAGAAACTACGGCGTAATGGACGGTATTCCCGAG
>CAZDLQ010000206.1:0-2563 GCA_964506315.1 uncultured Oscillospiraceae bacterium | reverse complement strand
TGAGCGAAGGTGAGACTTGTGTCGGCTGCAAGCAGTGCGGCGACCTTATAGCAAATTACTTAACAAAGGAGTGATATAATGCTTCTTTCGGGCTCTGATATATTAGTAAAAACCTTGATAGAGCAGGGGGCTGACACGGTGTTCGGTTACCCCGGCGGTCAAATACTCAACGTATACGACAGCCTCTATAAATACCAAGATGAAATCAACCATATTTTAACAGCGCACGAACAGGGCGCGGCGCACGCCGCCGATGGCTACGCTCGTACAACGGGTAAGGTGGGCGTTGTTATTTCCACCTCAGGACCTGGCGCGACCAATCTTGTAACGGGTATTGCTACCGCTTACCTTGATTCTATTCCAATGGTAGCAATATGCGGCAACGTGCCGACAACGCAAATCGGCACCGATAGCTTTCAGGAAATCGACATTACAGGCGTGACACTGCCCATTACCAAGCACAACTTTTTTGTAAGCGACGTCAAGGATTTGGCGGATACCATTCGCGAGGCCTTTAGGCTTGCAAAATCGGGTAGACCGGGTCCCGTGCTTATCGACGTTCCCAAAGACGTTCAAATCGCAAAATATGAATATGAGCCTCAGCCACAGGTAGAAAAGGATAAGCCTTTTGCCGCAAAGGATGTGCGCGTTGAAGAGGCGGCAAAAATCATAAGCTCGGCAAAACGCCCCTTTATCTACATTGGCGGCGGTGTTATTGTGGGGGACGCACAGGATGAGGTGCTTCAGCTTGCCGAAAAAATTGATGCACCTATCGGCTGTTCTTTAATGGGACTGTCGGCTATTCCTACCGACCATCCGAGGTTCCTCGGTATGCAGGGTATGCACGGACACTACGCGTCCTCTATGTCGATGCATAACGCTGACGTTATTATCTCGCTTGGCGTTCGCTTTAATGACCGCGTGACAGGCAACCGAGCTAAATTTGCAGTAGGCGCAAAAATTGTTCATATTGACGTCGACGGCTCCGAGCTAAATAAAACAGTAGGCGCGTTTTGCGCGCTTCGAGGTGATGTGAAACTCACCTTGCAAAAGCTTCTTCCGCTTCTTAATGACAGCAAAAAAGATGAGTGGATGGCTAAAGTCAACGCTTTCCGTAAGGAAGAAGAATCCTACTTAGACAACCGTGAGGGTCTTACCCCTCGCAAAGCAGTTTTGACACTAAACCGCTATCTTGACGAAAACACCGCCGTTTGTACCGACGTCGGTCAGCATCAAATGTGGTCGGCGCAAAGCCTTAATTTCAAAAAAACAAGACGGTTTGCCTCAAGCGGCGGTCTTGGAACTATGGGTTACGGTCTCGGCGCGGCTATCGGCGCGGCATACGGTACAGGCCAGCGTAGCGTTTTGATTACAGGTGACGGCAGCTTTGGCATGAACTTAAACGAGCTGGCAACCGCCGTACGATACAACGTTCCCGTTGTTGTAATCATTATGAACAACGGTGTTCTCGGTATGGTTCGTCAGTGGCAAACGCTTTTCTACGACAAGCATTATTCCAATTCCGTTTTAGAGCGCAAAACCGATTTTGCCGCCTTCGCCAAAGCGTTCGGCGCGGACGGTGAGGCGGTAACCACTCCCGAGCAGCTTGATGCGGCACTGGATAAAGCCTTCAAAACCGAAGGCCCCTATATAATCGACTGCAAAATCGACAAGGACGAGTTTGTTCTTCCTATGCTTCCGCCCGGTGGATGTATGGATGATATTATTACAAAATTGGAGGTGGAACAATGAGCAGGTATACCGTAGCCGTATTGGTTAATAACCAATTCGGAGTACTGAATAGAGTTACGAGTATGTTCCGCCGTCGTCAGTTTAATATCAGTGCACTTACTGTAAGCGAAACCGAAACAAAAGAGTTATCACGCATAACTGTTGTGTTTGATGGAGAAGAAGGTGCTCAACAACAGCTTATCAATCAGCTTTATAAGTTGCCGGACGTTTGTTCCATTAAAGAGTTTACGGATGACAACTCGGTAAGCTGTGAGCTGTTGTTGATTAAGATAAAAAATGAAGCATTATCCAGAGAAGAAATACGTGGTGCTGCAAACGCTTTTGGTGCAGTAACCGTGGATTACTCCAAGGATTACGTTATGTTTCGTTTGACTGACACAACCAGAAGAATTGATGACTTCATCAATTTGATGCGTGATTATACAATACTTGAAATTTGCCGAACAGGCAGTGTTTCCCTTGAAAAAGGTAGTTCAACCATTCGTCAAGTTATAAATTTATAAAACAGAAAGAGGTAATTATTATGGCAAGAATTTTTTATCAGCAGGATTGTGATTTACAAAAATTAAACGGCAAAACCGTCGCTATCATCGGCTACGGCTCTCAGGGACACGCTCACGCCCTCAACCTAAAGGAAAGCGGTGTAGACGTTGTCGTCGGTCTTTATGAAGGCTCAAAGAGTTGGGCAAAGGCAGAGGCGCAGGGCTTAAAGGTTATGACCAGCGCCGAGGCGTCAAAGGCGGCCGACATTATTATGATTCTTATTAACGACGAAAAGCAGGCGGCTCTCTATAAAGAAAGCATTGAGCCC
>CAZDLQ010000205.1:0-2569 GCA_964506315.1 uncultured Oscillospiraceae bacterium | reverse complement strand
GAATATAACTGAGGCACACTTCACAAGGAAGTGTGCCTCTTGAGCGGTTTTGTTTTTTGTTTAATCTTCTCTAAACTGTTGTTCATAGAGGGTTGTGTATATTCCGTTTTGGCCGATCAGCTCATTATGTGAGCCATGTTCCTTTATCTCGCCGTCAGACACAACGATTATATCATCGGCATTTTTTACGGTTGAGAGTCTATGTGCAACAACAAGCGTTGTTCTACCCTCACAAAGCTTATCAAATTCAGCTTGAATTTCAATTTCAGTCGTATTATCAAGGGCGCTTGTTGCCTCATCAAGTACAAGAATTGCAGGGTTTTTAAGAAAAATTCTTGCAATAGCAATTCTTTGCTTTTGACCGCCCGAAAGCTTTACACCGCGCTCGCCTATTTGCGAGTCGTACTGATTTTCAAGCGACATAATGTAATCGTGAATTTTAGCCTTCTTTGCGGCTTCGATCATTTCCTCTTCGGTAGCGTCTACCCTGCCGTACATAATATTGTCGCGCAGGCTACCGTTAAATAGAAATACGTCCTGCTGAACGATGCCGATATTATCACGAAGTGAATTAAGAGTAATATCTCTAATATCAACGCCGTCAATTTTTATGCTACCAGTACCGATGGGATAAAACCTTGGAAGCAGGTGACAAATTGTTGTTTTACCGCCGCCCGACGGGCCGACAAAAGCGGTTTTACTTCCCTTTTTAACCTCAAAGGAAATGCCCTTTAAAACCTCATCCGAGGTTTCATAAGAAAAGTGAACGTCTTCAAATGAAATATGTCCCTCAACGTTATCAATAGGCTTTGCTTCGGGGCGCTCCTGTTCTTCCTTTTGGTCCATAATCTCAAGAAATCTTGTAAAGCCCGTTGAAGCGTTTTGATACTGTTCGGTAAAGTTTGCAAGCGTCAAAACGGGGTTAATAAATAAGTTTACCGAAATAATAAATGCGGAATAATCACCGAAGTTAATTTGGTCATTATAAAGGAAAATACCGCCTGCGATAAGTATAATAATATTGAAAACGTCGGTTATGAAATTAGTCGATGAAAAGAATTTTCCCATAGCGTTATACGCAACCTTACGGGCGGCTATAAGGCTATTGTTTCCGTCAACAAATTTATCTACCTCGGTTTCATCGTTATTAAATGCCTTTGTGACCCTTATTCCCGTTACGCTGCTTTCTACTGCGGCGGAAATTTTAGCTATGCTTTTTCTACTTTCCAAAAATGCGGCGCGCATTTTCTTTCTATAAAACGCCGCAACGCAAAGTAGTAGCGGAACGCAAGCAAACACAATAAGTGTTAGCGGAAGGTTGATGCTCATTAGATAGAAGAATGACGCGAAAATCATTATTCCCGAAATGAGCAGGTTTTCGGGGCCGTGATGTGCAAGCTCGGAAATATCCATAAGGTCATTTGTAAGCCTTGACATTATTTTACCCGTTTCGTTCTCGTCAAAGAAAGAAAACGGCAATCTTTGAAGCTTTTTAAACATATCAAGGCGCATTTGGGCCTGAATTCTAATACCCATCATATGTCCGTAATACTGCACAAAATAGCGAAGCAACATTCTTATAAAATATATCACAAGCAAGGCAATGCCCGAAATGATTATAAGCTTAATTTTTTCATTCTTTATATAATCATTGAGCATTGTACGGGTGATTATGGGATAAATCATTCCCAGCGCCGATATTAAAAGCGATGCCAGCATATCAAGAAAGAACAGCTTTTTATGCGGTTTATAGTAAACGAAAAATCTTTTCAGCATCAGCCCTTCAGTCCTCTCGCCTGTCTATCCATATCCTCTACAACAATGTCAAAAATCTCACCGAGGGTTCTGCAATACTCCAGAACCTGCCAAGGCTCGTTGGTGTGGAAGTGAATTTTAATGAGCTCCTCGTCACCTGTTGCAATAAGACAATCGCCCTTGAAATTAGCTCTAAAATACGCGTCTATTGCATCCTCATCCAAATCCTCGCCCTCAATTAAGAGCTGTGTATCGTATCTATAGTCTAACATTTTTGTTTCCTCCTTTTATTTTTATATATTATACCATAAAAACTACCAAATTACAATAGAAAAGGGCGCGCCAAATAGGCGCACCCTCTTTTTATTTAATTATTGCTCTATGGAAGACCTTTTTGCCCTTTTTAATCTTAACGCCTTCTATAAGCTTTTCCTTAGAAATTACCACATTTATAGAAGCAACCTTTTCACCGTCTACCGAAACACCGCCTTGTTCGATAAGTCTTCTTGCTTCTCCGCGGCTTGCGCAAAGTGAGCAAGCAGTCATAAGGTCAATTATTCCCATTCCCTCGTCCGAAACGTCCGCACTCGCAAGCTCGGTGGTGGGCATATTAGCATCGTCGCCCTCTCCCGAGAAAAGTGAACGGGAAACCTGTTTTGCTTTTTCGGCTTCCTCGGTGCCGTGAACGAGTGCAGTAAGCTCAAAGGCGAGAATTTCCTTTTTCTCGTTTATGCGGCTATCGTCCCATTTCTCCATTTCCATAATTTCTTCGATGGGAATGGGAAATAGAATTGATGCATCTAAAATTTACATA
>CAZDLQ010000204.1:0-2579 GCA_964506315.1 uncultured Oscillospiraceae bacterium | reverse complement strand
ATTCCGTTTATCGCCCGTTACCGTAAGGAAATGCACGGCTCGATGGACGATCAGCTCATTCGTGAAATTTCCGAGCGCCTTAATTATCTCCGTTCACTTGACGAGAGAAGGGAAGAGGTAAGAGGTCTTATTGCGGCGCAAGAGAAATTAACCGACGAAATTTCTTTGGCGCTCGATAACGCTAAAACCCTCTCGGAAATTGACGATATTTACAGGCCCTTCCGCCCCAAGAGAAAAACAAGAGCTTCGGTTGCAAAGGAAAAGGGACTCGAGCCTCTCGCACAAACCATCTTTGCCCAAGAGGACGAAAAGCTTATTCCAATTATTGAGGCCGAAAAGTATATTGACGAGGAAAAGGGCGTGGGTTCTGCTGAGGAAGCTCTCGCAGGCGCACTTGATATAATAGCCGAGGATATTTCGGATAACGCCGAGATAAGAAAGAGAATCCGTAACCTTACAATGCTTGGCGGTATCGTAAAATCCACCGCCACAAAGGACGCCGAGGAAAGCGTTTACGAAATGTATTACGAGTTTTCCGAGGCGGTTTCCAAAATCGCAGGACATAGAGTGCTTGCAATTGATAGAGGCGAAAAGGAAGGCTTCTTAAAGGTTGAGGTCGTTTGCGACGATGAAAAAATGCTTTCGGTTATCTATAGGCTTGTCGTAAAGGGCAATAGCCCCTCTTCAAAGGCAGTAATGCAGGCGGGCGAGGATTCTTATAGCCGCCTTATTTTCCCCTCAATTGAGCGTGAGGTTAGAAACGAGCTTACCGCTAATGCCGCCGAGCAAGCAATCCGGCTTTTCGGCACAAACCTGCATCAGCTTTTAATGCAGCCGCCCGTAAAGGGTAAGGTAACCATCGGTCTTGACCCCGGTTATAGAACGGGCTGTAAGCTTGCCGTTGTTGACGAAACCGGTAGAGTGCTTGACACCGCAGTAATTTATCCGACTCATTCGGACGCGCAAATAGAAAAATCTAAAGCTGTCTTAAAGTCAATGATTAAAAAGCATAAGGCTGAGGTTATCGCAATCGGTAACGGAACGGCTTCAAAAGAAACTGAAATGTTTACCGCCCAGACTATCGGCGAAATCGACGATAAGGTTGCCTATATGGTGGTAAGTGAGGCGGGCGCATCGGTTTACTCGGCATCTAAGCTTGCCGCCGAGGAAATGCCCGATTTTGACTTAACACTGAGAAGTGCCGTTTCCATTGCAAGAAGACTTCAGGACCCCCTTGCTGAGCTTGTTAAAATTGACCCCAAGGCAATCGGTGTCGGTCAGTATCAGCACGATATGCCGCCCAAACGCCTCGCCGAGTCGCTTGACGGCGTTGTTGAAGACTGCGTAAACACAGTCGGCGCCGACCTTAACACCGCATCACCCGCACTTCTTTCAAGAATTTCGGGACTTTCGGCCACCGTTTGCAATAATATCGTTAAATATAGAGAAGAAAACGGCGCGTTTAAGTCAAGAAGTGAGCTTAAAAAGGTTTCTAAACTCGGCCCCAAGGCTTACGAGCAGTGCGCGGGCTTCCTTCGAGTAGCTGAAAGCGCCGAGCCTCTTGATAATACCGCCGTTCACCCTGAGTCTTATGAAACTGCAAAGGCACTGCTTGCGCATTTCGGATATAAAAAGAACGAAATCGCAAAATGCGGCGAAGAGCTTGTGAAAAAGGCCGAGCAAGAGGGAATAGACGCTCTTGCAAAAGCACTCGGCGTCGGCGTGCCGACCTTAAAGGATATCCTTCGCGAAATCTCTCGCCCGGGTCGTGACGTGCGTGACGAGCTTCCCCCGCCCATGCTTCGCACCGACGTGCTTGATATGAAGGACTTAAGAGAGGGCATGGTCTTAAAAGGCACAGTGCGTAACGTAATTGACTTTGGAGCATTTGTTGATATCGGCGTGCATCAGGACGGACTTGTTCACATCTCGCAAATTTGCGATAAGTTTATAAAACACCCCAGCGAAATGCTAAAGGTTGGCGACGTTGTGGACGTTAAAATTCTCTCGGTTGATTTAAATAAACAAAGAATCTCCCTCACCATGAAAGGCATCTAATTAAAAAGAGCAGGCATACCGCCTGCTCTTTTTTAGTGAAAAGTGAATAGTGAAAAGTGAAGAAGTGTTGTAGGGGCGATTTTTCAGTCGCCCGAAAAAAAGAGCAAGGCCTCGCCTTGCTCTTTGATTTTTATTTTAATTGTTCCTTAACGTACTCAATTTGCTTTTCAACCGAAGCAACCGAGGTTCCACCCTCGCTTATTCTCTTTGAAACACAGGTTTCAAGCGAAATCTCATTATACAAATCGTCCTCGAAAAGCTCGCTGAACTCTTTGTACTCATCAAGGGTTAAACTTTCCAAAATCTTGCCCTCGGCAATGCACTTTGCAACGACTTGTCCCGAAATCTTGTAAGCGCTTCTAAAGGGAAGGCCCTTCTTAACAAGATAATCGGCAAGGTCGGTTGCATTGATAAAGCCGCCCTGCGCCGCTTTTTTCATATTGTCCTCGCGGGCGGTCATGGTCGAAACCATACCCGCAAAAACCTTAAGACACATTTCGGCAGTCTCTAAAGCGTAAAAA
>CAZDLQ010000203.1:0-2592 GCA_964506315.1 uncultured Oscillospiraceae bacterium | reverse complement strand
GAGTGTTAAAGCTTGAAGAAGTTTACAGGTTTGAAAACAATCTTATCGAAGAAAACGGAAGTTTGATTTGGGATATTGACCACCTTGTTGGCGAGGCTAAAAACGGTATTAAACAGTGCTCCGTCATAGGAAAAATTCCCGAAAGCATTGCAATCGACACTTGGGGTGTTGACTACGTGCTTTTAGACAACGAAGATAAAGTTTTAAAGCCTGTTTACTGCTATCGTGACAGTAGAACCGATAAAACTGTTCCATTGGTTGAGCAAAAGCTCTCTTTTGACGAGCTTTACTCAAGAACAGGTATACAAAAACAAAACTTTAACACTATTTATCAGCTATATGCGGATAAATTAAGCGGTAAATTAGATAAGGCCGAAAGATTTATGATGATTCCCGACTATTTGGGATACTGCCTTACGGGTGTTGTGAAAAATGAATACACTAACGCCACAACAGGCGCACTTGTAAATGCTGAAACAAAGACTTGGGATTTTGAAATTATTGATAAATTAGGTTATCCGAGAAAGCTATTTGGGGATTTATCTACACCTTGTCAGCTTGTTGGTGAGCTTTCTAAAGAAATGCAGGCTTTTGCGGGCTTTAACTCAAAGGTAATTCACGCGCCGAGCCACGACACCGCGAGCGCAGTTGCAGGCTGTCCCCTACTGCCCAACAGTCTTTACATTTCATCGGGTACTTGGAGTCTAATGGGTGCTGAAAGCACCGTTCCCGTCTTGTCCGACATAGCAAGACAATGTAATTTCTCAAACGAAGGCGGCATTGATTACCGTTTTAGAATTCTCAAGAATTATATGGGTATGTGGCTGCTGCAAAACATTAGAAGAAATTTAGATAAAAAATATACATACGACGAAATGATGTATATGGCTATGGAGTGTAAAAACATCAATTACATTGACGTTAACGCGCCTGAGTTTGTCGCTCCCAAGAATATGATTGAGGCCATTAGAAATCACCTATCGGCTCCCGATATGCCTATTGACGAGGTTATTTGCGCGGTTTATCATTCACTTGCGAAATCCTATAAATCCGCAACCGAGGAAATCGAAAACTTAACCGGTCAAAGCATCGAAAATATCTTTATAGTTGGCGGCGGAAGCGCTGATACGTATCTAAACTCCCTCACCGCGCAGTATACAGGCAAAAAGGTCTTTGCAGGACCGAAGGAAGCCACCGCAACAGGAAATCTCATCGCGCAAATGATGGCGGATGACCAAAGTCTCGTCCTTGACGATGCAAGAAAAATTGTTAGAAATTCCTTCAATATTAAGGAGGCAAAATAAATGAGTTATTTAAGTGCAAAAGAAAGATTTGCAAAAATCGGCGTTGATACTGATGCCGCTATTGCAAAGCTAAAGGATGTCCCCGTTTCGTTACACTGCTGGCAGGGTGATGACGTACTTGGCTTTGATGCTAAGGACGGAAGCAAAGGCCTCAGCGGCGGAATTCAAACAACAGGAAACTATATGGGTAGAGCGCGCACTCCCGAAGAGCTTTTGGCTGATTTGGACGTCGCTTTAAAGCTCGCTCCCGGAACTAAGAAAATCAACATTCACGCTTGCTACGCTATTTTCGACGAGGAAAACGGCGGCTGGGTTGATCGCGACAAGATTGAGCCTAAGCACTTTAAAAAGTGGGTTGATTTTTGTAAAGAGCGCGGTCTTGGTGCCGACTTTAACCCCACCTTCTTTAGTCACCCTATGTGCGATCCCCTCACTCTTTCAAGTCCTAACGAGGAAGTAAGAAAGTTTTGGATCGAACACGGCAAGGCTTGTATTCGCATTTCGGAATATTTTGCAAAAGAGTTGGGTCAGCCCTGTATTATGAATATTTGGACAGGCGACGGATTTAAGGACATTCCTGCTGACCGTCTTTCCCCGAGAGTTCGTTACAAGGAGTCTATTGACGCTATTCTTTCCGAGCCTTTTGATTTCAACCTCGTTAAACCCTGCGTTGAGTCCAAGGTATTTGGTATCGGCGTTGAGGCATATACCGCAGGTAGCGCTGAATTTTCGCTCAGCTATGCTGCTATGAACAAAGACAAATGTATTCCTCTTATGGACAACGGACACTATCATCCTACCGAGGTTGTAAGTGATAAGATCCCTGCCCTGCTTGCATTCTTCCCCGAGGTTGCGCTTCACGTTACCCGTGGCATCCGTTGGGATAGTGACCACGTTGTTCGTTTAGATGACGAAACAAAAGAAATCGCTAAAGAAATCGTTCGTTGTGGCGGTCTTGAAGGAAGCGTTAAGATTGCTCTTGACTATTTTGACGCTTCAATAAATAGAATTGCCGCTTGGGTAGTTGGTTTCCGCAATATGCAAAAAGCACTTCTTGAAGCACTTTTAACACCGCACGCTATGCTTGCTGATATGCAAGACGCAGGAAACTTCACCGAGCTTCTTGTAATGTCCGAAGAGCTTAAAACAATGCCTTTCGGCGACGTTTGGGATGAATATTGCAAAGTTTGCGGTGCTCCCTGCGATGGCGAGTGGTTTGAAACAGTTAAGAAATACGAAAACGAAGTATTAAGTAAAAGAGGTTAAAACAATGAAGGATATTTTGACT
>CAZDLQ010000202.1:0-2600 GCA_964506315.1 uncultured Oscillospiraceae bacterium | reverse complement strand
AGAATGCTCTCATTGATTATTGGAGAGATATTCACGCAAGAAGCGGCTACGTTGAGGTATCCACTCCGCTTATTATGAACCGTCAGCTTTGGGAAACAAGCGGACACTGGGATCACTATAAAGATAATATGTATGCAACCAAAATTGATGATGAGGACTTTTGCATTAAGCCTATGAACTGCCCCGGCGGCGTAATGGTTTACCGCAGTCAGCTTCATAGTTATCGTGAGCTTCCTTTGAGAGTCGGCGAGCTTGGTATGGTTCACAGACACGAAATGAGAGGCGCACTTCACGGTTTATTCCGTGTTCGCTGCTTTACTCAAGACGATGCCCATATCTTTATGCGTCGTGACCAAATCACTGACGAGATTATGAACGTTGTTCACCTTATCAATGAGGTTTACGAGAAATTCGGCTTTAAATACTTTATTGAGCTTTCAACTCGTCCCGAGGACAGTATGGGTAGTGACGCCGATTGGGAGGCCGCAACCGAGGGCCTTAAGGGCGCACTTGAAAAGCTTGGTCTTCCTTACACCATCAATGAGGGCGACGGCGCATTCTATGGACCAAAGATTGACTTCCACCTTGAAGACTCACTTGGAAGAACTTGGCAATGCGGCACGATTCAGCTCGACTTCCAAATGCCCATTAACTTTGAGCTTGAATACGTTGACGAAAATAACGATAAACAACGCCCGATTATGATTCATAGAGTTTGCTACGGCTCAATTGAGCGTTTTATCGGTATTTTAACTGAGCACTTTGCAGGTAAATTCCCTGTATGGCTTGCTCCTACACAAGTAAAGGTTTTGACCTTGCCGGGCGTTGATGAAAGCTTTGCCAATAAGGTTTATGAAACTCTTTGCGAAAATAAGGTTCGCTGCGAGCTTGATAATAGAAACGAGAAGATCGGCTATAAGATTCGTGAGGCTCGTCAGGTTGATAGAGTTCCTTATATGGTTATTATCGGTGCAAAAGAGGTTGAAACACAAACCGTTTCGGTTCGTTCTCTTGCAACTGACGAAACCGTTTCAATGACTCTTGATGAGTTTGTAAGCAAGCTCAACTACGAGATTAAAGAAAGAGTATAAAACTTAAAAGCCGAGGGTGTAAACCCTTGGCTTTTAGACTTAAAGGATGATATAAATGCAAATTTATAACGAAACCTTCCGCACACGTGAGTCGGATTTTGATATGAGCGGCAATTTAAAACCGTCAGCCGTGCTCGACTTTTTTCAGGAAATCGCAGGCACACACGCCTGTATTTTAGGCGTTGGCTTTGACGATTTACTTAAAAACGAGCTTTTGTGGGTGCTTGTAAAAGTAAAGTTTGAAGTTGTTTCAAGCCCCAAGGCGCATAAAAACATTATAGTGAAAACCTGGCCGCTTGCACCATCAAGAGTCACGCTTCAAAGGGAATATTTAATAGAGGACCAAGATGGAAACGTTTTAGTTAAGGGTAGTTCGGAGTGGGTTACAATGAATGCCCAAACAAGAAAACTTGTAATTTCAAACGACGTTTATCCGTTAACTTCCTTTTGTGAGCAAAAGGTCTTTGAGGATAGAATGAGAAAGGTAGCGGATTTTAAGGAAGAGTCCGAGCCTAAAATCATCGTACCCGAGTTTTGTGACCTTGATAGAAACATTCACGTAAATAATATTAAATACGCAGATTTTGTAATGAATATGCTTTGCAGTGAAGAGAGTGCACCTGTTAAAAGTTTTCAAATTGATTTTCATAAAGAAATTTATAAGGGTGAGAGAATTTCTCTCTATATGCAGCAAAGTGACGATGCCGCGCTTTTCAAAGGCATGGGTGAGGATGGAGAAAGAAAATTTTCCTGCGCTGTCACTTTAGATAAATAAAATGCTTGATTTTACTTTGGCTATGTGCTAAAATAAATTAAAGTTAAAGGCAATGACGAAAACAAGTAGAATAAGGTTAGTGTTTTAAGAGAGTGTTCGGTTGGTGCGAGAACACAGCAGCCCTTGTTTGAATACATTTCCGAGCCGCCGCTTGAATTTACAGTAGAGTAGGTCGGGAGCGCCCGTTACAGCGTTTGTGTGCTTTCACACGGTGAGAGGTGTTTTGTGAAAAACACCGAAAATTAGAGGTGGTACCGCGATTATTCGCCCTCTATTCCTTATTGGGAATAGAGGGAATTTTTATTTTGGAGGAAAAAACAATGCAAATTTATGAAGAACTTGTCGCAAGAGGACTTATTGCACAGGTAACTGACGAAAAGGAAATACGCGAGCTTGTAAATAACGGCGGCGCAAGATTCTATATTGGATTTGACCCTACGGCCGATTCACTTCACGTAGGTCACTTTATGGCGCTTTGCTTAATGAAACGCCTTCAGCTTGCAGGAAATAAGCCTGTAGTGCTTATCGGCGGCGGAACAGGTCATATCGGTGACCCTTCGGGTAGAACTGATATGAGAAGTATGATGACTGCCGAAACCATTCAGCATAACTGCGACTGCTTTAAAAAGCAAATGGAAAGATTTATCGAGTTTGGCGACGATAAGGCAATTATGGTAAATAACGCCGATTGGCTTTTAAAGCTCAATTACATTGAGCTTCTTAGAGATGTTGGC
>CAZDLQ010000201.1:0-2605 GCA_964506315.1 uncultured Oscillospiraceae bacterium | reverse complement strand
GTTCTCCGTTTAAATAAGGGTGAAAAATAAGACCGTCACAGCCTATGGATATGTCCTCAGCGCCGCCATCAAGCTCTTTGTATTCACCGCCGAAGGTATCTCTATACCAGCGGTATGAAGCAGCACAGGATTTTGTGCCCGTACCCGGATACCAAAGACCGTCCACAATGTGAGAATAATTTACAAGATGTCTATCGGGATAAGGTTTGTCGGTTATAACACAAATTCTACCTGCAGTAGCAAGCTTAACAGTAATATCTCCCTGACTTACTGCGCCCGAAGCAAACACTTCCATAACAGTATCGGTAGTGCCGCAAATGACAGGTGTTCCCTCTTTAAGTCCTGTGGCATTTGCCGCGCTTTTTGTTACTTTACCGATTATGTCGGTAGGCTTTACTATAGGCGGAAGCATTTGGGGAGTTATGCCTGCCAATTTACACAAATCAGCATCCCACGCCATCTTATTGCAGTCGAAAAGCATACTGCCCTCGGCTTCAATATAATCGGTGCAAAAAATACCTGTTAAGTAATAACGGATATAGTCCTTTTCAAAGAAAATATATTTTGTTCTCTTAAAAATTTCGGGATTTCTTTCTTTAAGCCAAATCAGTTGCGGTAATGTCCAGATAGTATCAGGTTTATGGTGGGTCTTTTTAAATATTTCTTCGCCTAAGCTTTCACGCAATTCATCAGCTTGCTGTTTACTTCTTGTATCCGTCCAGTGTATTGCATTACCAAGCGGCTTAAAATTCTCATCGCAAACAAGTGAGGTATGTGTTGCGGAGTCGAGGGCTACAGCAAGTATATCCGAGCTATTGATGCCGCTTTTTAAAATTAAAGCCTTACTATTCTTACACAAAGCATCAATCCAGTCCTGCGGATTTTGCTCGCAAGCACCCGCTTCGGGATAAAGAGTAGGATACTCAACCGTATTATCCGCAATTATATTACCGTTTGTATCAATAAGCGTAGCCTTAGAAGCACCGCCGCCGAAATCTATACCCAAAAGATACTTCATTTTGTGTTTCCCTTCAAAAATTTATTTAAGTAGCACAATAGAGATATGCACAAATTTATAGTAGCATATCTCTACGTTAAAAACAATCGTTATTTATTTCTCCATCCAAGCGTGGTCGGGGTCAGAGCTCCTGTTAAAGCCTTGGTAATCCCCTGCCATTAGCCACAACAAATATGACTTATACCCGGGTGTTGTAACGGTTGCGTGGAAACCGCGCGGAAACTCAACAAGCTCGTCATTTTTCACTCTATAGGTTTCGTCAATCTCGCCGTCGGAAGTATAAAGACACTGAACGGCAAAGCCTTGTTTTGGCTCAAAAAGGAAATAATAAACCTCTTCAGCCACGCACTCTACAGGCATATTATCCTCATCGTGCTTGTGCGGCGGGAAGCCTGCCCAGTTACCCTCGGTGCAATAAGACTCACCTACAGTGAGAATTTTTGCGTTTGAATTACCGTCGATAATAAAGCTTGTTTCTCTCTCAAAAGGAGGTTTTCCGAGTAGCTTTAAAACAACATGGTCTTCGCGCAGTACCTGAGGCTCAGTCTTTTCAGCCACGGGTGTACCGCAAACTGCTATTTTAATATTATCAATTGCTTCGATAGTAAGTTCTTGCTCTCTTGGCATATAAAAGCTTTCGGCCTTGCGGTTTTCAAAAACATTAGCTCTATTTCCAACCTTTTCAAAAACCTCATCGTTTACGTAAACGTTACAATGTCCCTCAAGCATAATAAATGCAATTTCTTTATCCTCGGTATAGAAAGGCAGTTTTTGCCCTGCATTTAGCTCAATTATTCCAAACTCAAGCTTTTTAAGTGAACACTCACCAATTTTACAAAGCGGAGTATAGCCGTTTGAAGATTTATATGCCTTTTTAAAGCTCATAACCGTTCTCCTTTAAATAATTTTTGGTTGTTTCAAAGTCGGGGACGCTTTCCCTCGCGCCTACACCCGTGCATTTAAGTCCTGATACTGCACTTGAAAAGTGACAGCATTTTAAATAATCATAGCCCTTTAAAACAGCGGCGGCAAACGCACCGTGGAACACATCTCCCGAACCGTTGGAGTCAACGACAACCGCAGGATAAATCGGATAAGCTGTGATTTCTTTTCCGTCAAATAAAATTCCGCCACGTTTTCCTTGTGTAATTACAACTACCTCGGGTTTGTAGGTTTCATAAAGTTTTTTTGCGGCAGCTTCCGCGGTTTTAAGCCCCGTATGACCCAGTGCAAATTCTTCCGACGGAATCATAATATCGGTAAGAGTCAAAAGCTTTTCGACGCCTTCATAAAGTCCGCCGCAATCGTAAAGCACTTTAGTGCCGCTTTGGCGGGCGATTTTTGCACCCTCTACAGCGGCGTTAAGTTCATTTCCATCCACCATAAGAATTTGTGCATCGCGAATGGCTTGTTTTTGCATCTCACTTAAAACAAGAGGCGGCAAATCGCCCTTATCGTAAACGCAGGTGCGTGTAGCTGTATCAGCACAAAGCCACAAAACCGACGCAAAAGAGCGGTATCCCGATTTTATTTCAACGAACTTTGTATCAACGCCGTATTTAATAAAATCGTCCTTTAAAAACTTAC
>CAZDLQ010000200.1:0-2624 GCA_964506315.1 uncultured Oscillospiraceae bacterium | reverse complement strand
GCGAACATTGTTCGCCCGTTTTACCTTTACGGTTTTAACCCGCGTTCACTTATTTGCTTTTTCTATTTTTTATATAAGCTATAATACTAATTATTAAATTAACCAAGGTTAAAACAATAACAAAAGCCCTTAAAATTATAAAATCAGGATATATTCCCGCATTATTGTAATTTCGAATACAAAGGTCACCAATCCAAATACCCAAGGCTACAAGCCAGCCTATAGAAGTGATTAAATAAATTTTCCTTTTTTCATACAGCACACCTCAAGATTTATTCAAAGCTTTATATAAAATGATATTTATCCTCACCCACAAACGGCAATACACTTGTTTTTTCACGGCAAAAGGGTATTATCTTATACACCGCTTTAGAGTAGTCGTCTTCAAAAAAAGTGACTTTTATCATTTTACCCCTCAGCTTTTTCCTACACTCGTTTTTTATCTCACATTCATGCTCGGAGAAATATAAATAATAGGTATTGCCCTCTCCGCGCGTTTGACCGCAATAGGAAAGTCCCCAATCCTTAATATCCGACCATTTAATAAATTTTTTACCAAACCAAGTCTTGCACAAAATACCGTCGCCGTCGATGATGATTTGCTGACTGCCCGTTTTAAATCCGTAAGCGACCATACGAAGCACAACAGCCAGCCAAAGACAAACAAAAATAAATCCAAAAAGATCAGCACCGCCGTATTCCGATCTATAATACAAGAAACCCTCGATTATTCCAAATAAAAGCCTAAAACCCACAAGCGACATAAAGATGGCAACGATGCCCATTCCCATAAACATCGGTTCGCTCTTAATAATCATTTTACTTTTACCTTGCAAAACTTCCGGCATCTGATCACCGCCCTGCCATTTGTTGAAATTATTATATCATATCCGCGGCTTTGCCGCAACACCTCTTCACTCTTCACTTTTCACTCCTCACTTATAACAAAAGCCCGCGGCATCGCCACGGGCTTTTAACTTTGTTAGATTTTTACTATTCCCAGCGCGTCAAGCACCGACGAGATAAGAATAAGCACGATACAAATGGGTGCGATGTATTTAATTATAACCGCAAACATCTTTTTCTTCTTAAACTTGCCGCTAACCTCAACCTCATCAATAAGTGCCTGCGGTTTCAAGAAATAACCGACAAAAATGCAGGTGAGAAGCGCTACAATCGGCATAATTACGCTGTTGCTGATAAAGTCAAACATATCAAGGAAGGTCATTCCGCCGATTGTTATGTGACCGAGAACGCCAAAGCCGAGTGTTGAGAGAAGACCAAGCGCAATAGAGCCTATAAGCACCACAAGGCAGGTTGTGTTTCTCTTCCAGCCGAGCTTATCGCGGAGAATTGAAACCACCGTTTCCATAAGCGAAATTGACGAGGTTATCGCCGCAAAGAAAACAAGCAGGAAGAAAACTGCGCCTATAATTGTGCCTGCAGGCATAGAAGCGAATACCTTGGGAAGTGTTACAAACATAAGTCCGGGGCCCTTACCGAGCGCGGCCTCGTCGCCGCCCGAGAAGGAGAACACGGCAGGAATAACCATAAGTCCTGCCAAAAATGCGATGCCTGTGTCAAAAATCTCTATCTGACTTACCGAGGACTCAAGGTTTACGTCCTTTTTCATATACGAGCCGTAGGTTATCATAATGCCCATCGCAAGCGACATTGAATAGAAAAGCTGTCCCATTGCGGCAAGCACGGTTGTTACCGAGAAGTGCGAAAAGTCGGGCTTGAGATAATATATAACGCCTTCCATCGCGCCGGGCATACACATTGAATAGATTGCCACAAAAAGCGTCAGCACAACAAGCACGGGCATCATAAATTTGCTTACCTTTTCTATACCCTTTTCAACGCCGAGCAAGACGATAAGCGCAGTTAAACCTATGAAAACGAAAAACCAAATGATAGGCTCCCGGGTTTGCGAGATAAAGCCGTCAAAATATCCGTCACCTGCCGCCTCGGCAGCGCCGCCCGACACGAAAACACTAAAGTATTTTACAACCCAGCCGCCGATAACCGAATAGTACGGCAAAATAATCATAGGAACTATTGAAGCTATCCAGCCTATAAAACCAAATCTTTTATCAAGCTTTTTATATGCGTTTATCGCGCTTGTGCCCGTTTTTCTACCGATGGCAATTTCGGCCGCCATAAGCGCAAAGCCAAAAGTCACCGACAAGATAAGATAAACAAGCAGGAAAATTCCGCCGCCGTATTTTGCGGCAAGATACGGAAATCTCCAAATATTGCCAAGTCCCACCGCCGAGCCTGCGGCAGCAAGCACAAAGCCGATTTTTCCTGTAAAACTACTTCTGTTTTCCGACATAATAACCCTCACTTACTAAATATTGGGTAAATTATACCATAAAACACTCGCTGTAACAAGTACTTTTTAAAAATAAAAAGCCGCGAGGGCGCAAGTAATATAAATCGTGGCGTAGCCACACCTTACCTCTTCACTATTCACTATTACTTCTTACTTTCCAAAAATCCCGTTTGAGAGTTTTAGTGAAAAGTGAAGAGTGATGTATGAATGTTATAACGCAACATTAGTTTAGATTACCGACGAAGCGATAGTAGATATCTACTTTTTGAACACGCTTGCCGTCGAT
>CAZDLQ010000199.1:0-2629 GCA_964506315.1 uncultured Oscillospiraceae bacterium | reverse complement strand
ATAGGTTATCGCATTAACATTACCGATAATAATAAATTGCTTATCATATTCAACTAATTGAGCAACAAACTCACGAAATAGAGAAAACGGCGGATTAGTAACAACAATATCCGCTTGTTTCAAAATATCAACGCATTCTTGCGAACGAAAATCTCCGTCCCCATCAAGTAAGGTTAAAGCATTGTTTTTATTTCTCAATAGATATTCAACATCGGTTAAATCTACTGCACCATCACCATTTATGTCAATAACCTCGGTTATTTCTATTTTGTAAGGCTTCTTTTTAGCTTCAATTTCCGCAACAATTTTTTCTTCACCAAAGAAGTTTAATTGTGTATACACTATAGGAGAGCCCTTATAACAGGTTGCTATCAGCTTTTTAAGTCCTAAAAAATTAAAGTTCATAGCAAAAAACTTAAAAAAGTTACTTTCATAAGGATCGTCGCAATTACAAAAAACTACTTTATCTTTAAAGTGTTTTCTATACCTTTTCATTTCTAATTCTATATCAGCAAGTTGAGTATAAAACTCGTCTTTTTTCGCCTTGTTTGCTTTTCTTAAATCGCTATTTCCTGACATATTTTACCTCCTGTAAAAATGTTACATATTGTAACATTTTTTATTGTAACAAATTGTTACAATAAATTCAAGGTGAAAATTATGATAGGACTAAAACAAATACGAAAAGAACTAAAATTAAATCAACTCAAGGTAGCGTTAGACCTCAACATCTCCCGCGAGGCACTATCCCATTACGAAAACGGAAAACGTGAGCCGTCACTATCTATGCTTGTGCAAATGTCGGAATATTTTAACGTATCAATAAATTTTTTAATCACAGGACAAGAATTTGAAAAAAAATAAACCCTCCGAGCATTCGGAGGGTTTATTTTTTATTTACGGTCTTTATTATTTGAGCGAATCTACAAAATTGCAGGCGGCGAGGGCGGCTACCGAGCCGTCGGCGCAGGCAGTGGTGAGCTGTCTTATTTGCTTTTTGCGGCAATCGCCTGCTACGAATACGCCCGCGGTTTTTGTGGTGCAGCTTTCGTCGCTATCGGCGTAGCCGTAAGCATCAATTCCAAGCACATTCTTAAAAGGCTCGTTTTGAGGAGAAAGGCCGATGGCAACAAACACGCCGTCGGTTACGATTTTCTCTTTTTCGCCCGTGATTTCATCGTTTATTAAAACGGCTTCAAGCTCGTTTTCGCCTAAAAATTCGCTTACAGTTTTAGAGCAAAGCACGCGCACGTTCTCTTTTTTATAAAGCCGCTCGGCAAGCGCTTTTTCGCCCGTTAATTCGGGAAGATTTTGCACAATTGTAACGCCCCTGCAAAGCTCGGAAAGCAGTAGCGCTTCCTGAAGCGCGCTGTTTCCGCCGCCTACTACAACGACGTTTTTATCCTTATAGAACGCGCCGTCGCAAACAGCGCAAAAAGAGATGCCCTCTCCGATAAACTTATCCTCACCTTTTACGCCGAGAGTTCTATGCTTTGCGCCGGTTGCGATAATTACCGCGCGTGCCTCATAATTTCCGCTTTCGCCGAGAATTTTTTTGTGGCTACCGTTATCCTCTATTCCCAAAACGGTGTCAACCTCAACGTCGGCACCCTGCGAGAGCGCCTGCTCGGTTAATTTATCGGCAAGTTCAGCACCGCTGATGCTTTCCTGTGTGGGAAAGTTTTCAACAAGCGGCGAAAAGGTGATTTGACCGCCGAAGGTGCCTTTTTCTATTAGTAAAACCTTTTTATTTGCTCGTAAGGCGTAAAGAGCCGCAGTTAAACCTGCGGCTCCTCCGCCGATAATGGCGATATCGTACATATTATTCTCCTAATTTAAGCTCTCTAAGTATTTCTTAATATCCGAAACACCTGCAAACTTTTCTTCCCCTACTACAAGTGTGGGGGCTTGTTTTATACCGAGATTTTTTGCAAGCTCGCTCTCGTCCTCGGCAAAAACCTTTTCAAATTTCACGCCTGCTTTTTCTAAAAGTGCGGCGGCAATTTTACAGTTGGGACAGGTCTTTGTAGCGAAAAGAAGAGTTTTATCGGCAGCTGCACAGCAGCACTCCTCTTTTGCACTTTCTACCTTTACGCCGTCTCTTTTAAGAACTGAGGTTTCAATATTATAAACCTTTCTATCCTTATACTCCTGGCTCTTACCGTCGTTCCAGTTTTGAACAGGGCGGTAGTAGCCTGTAATACGGCTGTAAACCTCGGTTTTCTCGCCGCACTCGGGGCAGCTAAACTGCTCGCCCACAAGGTAGCCGTGATTTTTACATACCGAATAGGTAGGCGACATAGTGTAGTAAGGGAGCTTATAGTTTTCGGCAATCTTACGAACCAAATCAGCTGCGGCCTTCCAGCTCGGGAGCTTTTCACCAAGGAACGCGTGGAAAACGGTACCCGAGGTGTAAAGGGTTTGAAGCTCGTCCTGAATGTCAAGCGCATCAAAAATGTCAGCAGTATAGCTTACGGGAAGATGCGACGAGTTGGTGTAATAAGCAGTGCCTTCCATATTAGCGGTGATAATATCAGGATAATACTTAAGGTCGTGCTTAGCGAGTCTATAAGAGGTTGACTCGGCGGGAGTTGCCTCTAAGTTATAAAGATCGCCGTACATTTCCTGA
>CAZDLQ010000198.1:0-2634 GCA_964506315.1 uncultured Oscillospiraceae bacterium | reverse complement strand
CGTTGGTATCGCTGAAAAGTGCATCCTCAAAGAATGCCATTTGTTTACCCGAACGCTCATTGAAAATAGTCTTATACTCTTTGCCGTTGAGGCTTACCTTTTTATCGGCGCTATCGGTCTTTTTGTAGTTGACTGTAAACTTCTTGCCAACGTACTCAAACTCTACGCTGCAGTCGCCAAATTCAGCGGGTAAGCAGGGCTTTAAGTAAAGTCCCTTATAATCGTAGGTAATACCAAAGAAGAAGTTATAAACAATTCTCAGGCAGTACGAGGTTGTACCCGAAAGGAACTGGAAGCTTGCTCTATGCAGGTTCTTATCGTTATTGCTGTACTTATTAGTAAGCGAATACGGAGGTGCAAGAGTTTTCTCTACGGGGTGATAATCATTCTCGATGGGGAGAATATATCTTGTAATCTTATATGCAAGCTCTTCGTCACCGCTGAGGCAGCAAGCTCTTGCAAAGAAGCTTTGTGCGTGGTTGTAAAGTGTAGTGCCGGGGATAGTTCCGTTACCGACACGGCCTGCCTTATCAACATAGGTGGGATAGCCCTTATTGTAAGCGTCGTAGCCTACCTTACCGAAGCAGTACTTATCGATATTGGCCATAACGCTCTTGCGCATCTCTTCAGTTGAGAAGCCTGCGATAAGCGCCCAAGCGTTAGCAACGAGGAATATTCTCTTCTCGCCGTCGGGGTCTTTGTCGCAAAGCAGCCATTTGCCGTTATCGTTAAAGTAGCCGTTAAAGTAGCCATCCTTATTGTAGGCGTGCTTGCACATACCTTCAATGAACTTCTCTCTAATTTGCATATACTCGTCGGCGAGTTTGAGATAGCTCTCATCAGCCTTACCGATTTCGTAAAGCCATTTATACATTTCGGCGAGGTTTTCAAGGTTTATGATCATTTGAGCGGTTACGGTTACGGTTTCGCCGCGGCCGTCAAGACCGATCTTATCCATAATGTCCCACCAGTCGCCGTTCCATACCTTACAAAGATAGTGTTCACCGATATTCTTATCGTCAAGGTAATACTGAACTGTACGAACGATATGCTCAAGAACGGTTGATTTCTCATCACTATCGAGCCAGTAAACCTTTTCTTCGAGAAGGCTTGTGTCACGGGTAAACTTCATATACTCGTTGATAAGCTCAAGTAAAAATGCGCCGCCGTCACAAAAATAACGCATATCGTGGGGAGCGGTTCTTGAAATGGTGCTTACCTGTCTCGGCATCCAACCGTCAGTTTGCTGATGCTCGAAAAGCTCGATGATGGTTTCTCTTGCCCACTCGGGATTAAGCGGTGTTACACCGATAAAGTCCTGACTTGCGTCACGAGTGCCGCGCATTGAGGAAGGCCAGCCTCTATCAAGAGAGCCTACCCAATACATTTGGAGAGGAACAAAGGTGTTGATAAAGTTATTGTAAAGCTCGTTTGAGGTTTTGATAGTGCGTTTTGTGAACATATCGTTATAAAACGCCTCGGTCATAGCTACACGCTCAGCGTAGCCCTTTTCATCAAAGTAAACCTTTTCAAACTCGTTTTCAGCATCGTTATAGAGGGTGTCCTCTTGAATGGTGAGAACCTGAGTGAAGGTCTTGCTCTCGCCTGCTTTGAGGCTGAACTTATATCTTGCGCCCCAAATAGACTGGAAGGTTGAGAAGCCTACGCCGTCAGCCTCGGGCATTTTGTAGCCAAGATCGGTGCCGAACTTAACTGCATCGGGTGAGAAGAAGTTGCCTGCGCCTGCAAATCTTGAAAGGTCAAGCTCTACCTCGGCGTCATCCTCAAAGTCCATATTAAAGGTAACCGAGCGGAAGTCGGCTTTATTCATGTGGGGGTCGTTCATTTGGCCGTGAATGGTGAGCATTTTGCCCTTACTTATAATCTTTGAAGAAAGATACCATTCAGGAAGGTCCCAAGCCACCATTTGAGGAATATTTACGTACGGGAACAAGGTCGGAGTGACTGTAAAGTCCATTGCCTTGTCACTTGTATTCACAACTGTTGTTTTCATACAAACGGTTGCTTTATCGCTGGGAACAAAAATTTCGGTAACGATTTTTGCGTTATCGTATTTTGCTGTATATGTAGCCTTTTCGGGTGTCCAGTTAACCGAGAACTCGGGCTTCTTTAAGTCGTATCTTAAAGAGGGTGAGTTAAAGTTGCTAACGGGAACGCCGTCATTTAAATCGGGTGACTGTACCCAAACCTGCCATTTACTTTGGTTTTCACCAAGCTCGCGCTTGATTACCAAAATTCCGCTTGGCGGCTGATACTGAACCTTTACAGGTCCGTTTTGGTCAACGTACAAGAGCACCTTTCTATTGTTATAGATATAGTACCAAGGCGCTTTTAATTTGTCGCCTTCTTTAAGGGTGTAGCCTGCGTGCTTGGTAAGGTCAAACTCGCCGTAGGCGCACTCTTTTTTGGCTTTGTCATAAGGTATCATATTGATTGCCCCCTACTATTTTTTTATACGCTTTCATTATATCAGTTGTCTTTTGGTTTTTCAACTGTTTTTGGCTTTTTTCTATATCAACATAAAACAATTTATCATCTCATAAAAACATTAAAGCCGCCTTTTGAAGTGAACCCCAAAGTTTAGACAAAATTAAATATTAAATTGTAAGCGAA
>CAZDLQ010000197.1:0-2651 GCA_964506315.1 uncultured Oscillospiraceae bacterium | reverse complement strand
GGTAATAGCTCTTGCATCGCAAAATGGAATTTCAAAGGATGAACTTTAACCCCCCAGCAAAGCAAAGGAAGGCAAATATCATGGCATACGAAAAATCTTGCGGGTCGGTGCTCTACCGCACACAAAATGAATTTAGAGTTTTGGTAATTAAGCAAGCTCGCAATAATAACTGGTCCTTTCCCAAAGGACACGTTGAAGCAGGAGAAACCGAACAAGAAACCGCAATAAGAGAGGTTTTTGAGGAAGTTGGCATCAAGGTTTCACTGATCGACGGATTTAGAGAAACAATAAACTATAACCCAAGAGCAGGCGTAAATAAGGACGTTGTTTATTTTGTGGCTGACTCTAAGCTTCAGGCCGTAAAGCTTCAAAAGGAAGAGGTTTCGGACTATAAATGGCTTCGTCCTGCACAGGCCTTTAAAACTCTAACCTTTAAAAATGATAAAGACATTCTCAAAAAAGCGCTCGACTTTTTAAAGAAAAACAATATCGCATAAATAAAAACAGCAAGCTAAGCAGCTTGCTGTTTTTGTTTTTAATAAGCAGGGAACGGGGTAGCGTCAATAACTCTACCGATAACCTTGAGATTATCATACTCGGTGATAGGAATATCGCGGTATTTGTCATTGAGTGAGCGAAGGAAAAACTGCGTTCCTTTAACAATAAGCTTTTTGCAAAGCGCATCGCCGTTTAATACAAATACACCGATTTGATTTTCCGCCACGCTATCTTGCTGGCGCACCCAAACCACGTCACCGTCATTTATTTGAGGCAGCATACTGTCACCGTGAATTGCGATTCCAAAATCGGCATCGGCAGGAACTGCGCTGTCCATAGCAACTTCCTCATAGTCGGAGTCCTCAAGATACTGTCCAAAGCCTGCCGAAGCGGAATTGAGATAAACCCGAATTGTTCTCATAGGAACGATGTTTTCAGTCGGGAGCTTAATTTCACGTAGCTTTGACTCGTCTTCAGCCTGCGGCTTTGAGTCAACAAGTGAAAGCTGATGTCCCGTTACCATTCGCACAAGCTCTTTCGAGGAAGAACTTAATTTAAGATAATCGGAAAAGAATGCACGGTCAACCGCATCCGATAAAGAGGCGGAATCGGTTAAAGTATATATGTCACATCCAAGCAGGGAGCATACCTTAAATACAGTATCAAATGCTGTGCCCCCGAGTCCTTTTTTAAACATACTGTTTAAGGTGGAGTTTGGAATGCCGGATTCAAGCGAAAAATTTCTTAAACTTTTATATTTGATTTTAATAAGCTGCATCAACGCATCTTCGCGAGACATTAAATCAACTCCTTTAAGTTTATGTTTATATTATAGCGCAAACTTTTGCGTTTGTAAAGAGGAAATTTGCGAAATTTCAAAAATATTTTCAAAAAACGCTTGACAATTTACGAAATATGGTATATTATGTAATCACAGGAACGAAATTTCGCAAATTAAACTTAAATTCGGAGGATAAATATATGATTTTAGCAGATATTATTTCAGCAGTTTCTTTACTTCCCGTGCTCGGCCTTTTGGTTTACGCAACTGAGCGCGTAATTGATCACTTTGTTCAAAAGGAAAAGAGAAAAGAAAGAGCGCGCTTAATTCGCGCTCAACGCAGGGAGCTTGCTATTGAGTTATCTAAGTGCGCTTAGCCCACGCACAAACTACAAAAAGCGGTGCAGTTTTTTACTGCACCGCTTTTTGTATTATACTGTTAAATCACTTTTGAAGGCTCAGCTTCCGCTTCACTTTCCAAAATCTCAAGCTCGGGGAACTTCTCCATTAGCGCCTTCGCAAGCCTTGCCATAGCGGCCTTTTCCATTTGATAATGGGTAGGGGTGAAAAGCGCCATATCCGCATTTTCCGCATCAATATATGAGGAATGTTTAACGTCCGAGGTTATAAAGGCGTCACAACCGAGTGAAATCGCAGTCCCAATGTAACTGCTGCCGCCGCCGCAACAAAATGCAACCTTTTTAATAGGCTTGTCGCAGGGAGTGAACCTTAAGCAGTCGGCATTAAACAACGTTTTTAAATTCTTGGCAAATTCATCGCACGATTGCGGTTTTTCAAGAACTCCGATTCGACCAAATCCGATGTTTTTTACGCGATCGGTCACGTCTAACAGCTTTATATCCGTAAAGTCAAAGTGCTTTACAAACATTTCCTCTAAAAGCGCGTCAGCGCCTAAAGGACTAACGTCGTAATTTGTGTGTGCGGAGATTATTGCAATAGAGTTCTTAACTGCTAAAACCGCAGGGTTTGAAAGATTAAGGCTTGAAATGGGGTTAAATATAACGGGGTGGTGTGTAACAATAAGCTCAGCTTTTTTGCTTATAGCTTCGTCAACTACCTTGCGTGTTGCATCAAGCGAAACAATAATTTTTTTAACCTCGCAGTCACTTTGTACGAGATATCCGCTGTTATCCCATTTCTCCGCATCACAAAAGGGAAAACGTTCGTTTAAAAAAGTGTAAATATCTAACATCATCTAAATATTGATTTTTATTCATGCTTTCAAAAGTCTTCTTCATATATGCCCCGTCTAGATTTGGAACAGCAGAAAAATCTCCTGTTTCATATGCGGAAACAGTATCTCTTGAAACAATTCTGTATGCATTTGCGTATTTTTTTGACATAATAACAT
>CAZDLQ010000196.1:0-2655 GCA_964506315.1 uncultured Oscillospiraceae bacterium | reverse complement strand
TTATCTATTGGCGCCGGCTCACTAAACACCTTATATCTTACGGTGCAAAACTGCGGTCTTGTATTCGGGGTTATAATTTGAGCCATAATATTTCCGCCGAAAGCGGGACGAATTTGAACTAAATCGGTGTTTTCCTTCATTTCAAGCACGGTGCAGTCGGCAGTAAGTCCCGTGCGGCAGCGTGCCGCAACACGAGGAGCGAGCTGACGACCCAAATTTGTTGCGCCGACAAGCACTGACGAAGGCTTATATTTTTCAATAAAATCACAAAAAGCGGCTGTATACGGTTCTATTCTAAATTCCTTAAGCTCGGGGCGGTCGTACACAAACACCTTATCCACGCCGTATTTTAATATTTTTTGCGCGTTTTCCCCTAAATTTGAGCCTATCATTATAGCGTACACGGGGTGGCCTGTTACGCGAGCGAGCTCGTGTGCCTTGCCGATTAGCTCAAAAGTGACGCGGTGAATTTTATCACCCGTGCAGTCAACATAAACGCAAACGCCCTTCCAAAGTGACTTATCTATTTCCTTTATATCCTCAACAAATTCAATAACGCCCTCGCCTTTACGGACGCACATTTTACACATTTTACAGGCTGAGGATATATCCAAAGTGCCGCCTTTATAGCTGATAGCATTAAACGGGCAAAGCTGCACTAATTTTTCGGCATTTTGGGGTGTTACGAGTTCGTTTTTTACAACAAGTTTTCCCATTTATATATCCTCCTTATATTATTTTTTTACTGCGCAAAAGCTCAAAAAGCTCTTTTGCCTGCGCCTGTGCGTTGCCTTCGATATTATGCTTTTCGTCATTTTTAGAAGGCGGGAAAATTCTTTCAACCTGAGTGGCCGAGCCTGTGAGGCCGTAGTTATCGGGATTTTTATCGTCAAAATCGTCGAAGGTTAAAAACTTTACGGCATCTTCGGGAAGCTGTTTTTTTATTTTATAAGACGGGAGTCTTGGGGTGTTTATATCGCCGTCAACCGAAATAAGACAAGGAAGCTTTACGGTTTGTTTAACGTTTTTATCGTCAAGGCTTGCGGTAAGATACAGTTTTCCGTCGCGGATATCGTCAACCGACAAAACGTTGGACACGTTTGCGATGCCAAGATACTCGGCAACCTCGGCGCCGACCTGTGCGGTATCGCCGTCGGTGGTTTGTTTGCCGCAAATGATTAAGTCAAAATCGCCGCACTTTTTTATTCCCTGCGAAAGCGTATAAGCAGTAGCCAGCACGTCGGCACCCGCAAATTTACGGTCGGTTAAAACTGTACCGCCCTGAGCGCCCATACAAACGGTTTCTTCAATTACCGCTTTTGCCTGAGGCGGTCCCATAGTGATACTTGTGACGGTGCCGCCAAATTTTTCGGTCAAAGAAAGCGCGGTTTCGATGGCATACAAATCGTACGGATTGATTTTACTTTGAACGCCGTTTCTCTTCAGCACGCCTGTTACGGGGTCGACCTCAACGTTATTCGAGCCGGGGACTTGCTTTACACATACTAAAATATTCATTACAGCCTCCATTGTGCATAAATTATAAATATATTGTATCACAGTATTATTAAATTGGCAAGAATGTCTATAAATATATTAAGCGCAAGCTTAATAAGGCAAAAACACTCTAACGGGTGTTTTTTGCGTATTTTACAAAGTCTTTCTATCTACCTCTATATTCTTGCTGTAATACAGCCGCCATATCCTCGGGAGATTCCTTACAGCCGCTTGCGAGCCACATTTTAATAATGGCATTAAGACCGTTTCTAAAAAATTCGATATGATACTTAATATTGGTGTCAATATGCTCTTTTTCGGCTCGTCTTGTATCGTATATTGAAACCAAATGCTTATCGTCATAGCACAGCTTGAAATAGGTTTTATAGAAAATTTGGTTTTCCCTAATATGCGTAAACATTTTTAGTGCGCCGCTATGTTCATTAAAATAATCGTAATCAGCAAACAGGTTGCTGAAATCGTTTTCGAGCTTCTCTCTTGTCTTATCGGCAAGGTCGAATATATCAATATAATTTGCGTAGAAGGTGCTTCGGTTGAGCCCCGTCATTTTTATAATATCCGAAACGGTTATATTTTTTATCTCACGGGTTTGAAGCAGCTCAATAAAAGCCTTTTCAATTTTATCCTGCGAATCTCTACGGCGCTTGTTGTTTTTTACGTTCATAACCCTCTCCCCTATTAAACCGACATTTACTCACAAATTGGTGGTCGCAGTTTCTTTTATTCCAACACCTGTTGACAAATTGACGGTTGTTTGATTCCTTTAAAAATATTATACTATATTTGCAATAAAAAAACAAGTGTTGGTTTAATGAAAGGAGATTTTAAGATGAAAAAAAGTAGTTTTGTTGCACTTATTATGGGAACCGTAAGCGGAGTGCTTTTTGCGCTCGGTATGTGTATGGCGCTGTTGCCCGAATGGAACGCCTTTACTGAGGGAATAATTTTCGGGGCGATTGGTATAGTGTTGGGCGTTATCACGGCGCTTATTTGGTGCAAGATGGAAAACAAGAAGCTACCGAAAATGAACGGTAAAAACGTACTTCGCGCGGTATATGCAGTTATTTCAGTTTTAGTGCTTGGCGTAGGTATGTGTATGTGTCTTGTATGGGAGCAAATCATTTGGGGTACGCTCGT
>CAZDLQ010000195.1:0-2659 GCA_964506315.1 uncultured Oscillospiraceae bacterium | reverse complement strand
GCCTTGGCGGCGTACAAAACAATCCCTCAGTCACCTTGCGGTGACAGCTCCCTTTACACAAGGGAGCCTACGGGCGAACAGTGTTCGCCCCTACGATACATCAGCGACATAAATTTAAAATTGTAGGGGGCGGCGCTCGCCGATGCACCGTAAAATTAAACGGAACGACACACAGGTCGTTCCCTACGAAACACAATGAACATTGATTTAAACAACGTAGGGGCGGTTATTAACCGCCCGAAAAACGTAAAAACAAAACGGGCGAACAGTGTTCGCCCGTTTTTATTTATTCTTCCTCAAAAAGCTTGAAGGGCAGGTCTTTGTCCGAGTCGAGATAAATAAATTCGGTCTCAGCGTTTTTATTTTTTATAAGCGTTAGCAGCGTCTTTTCGATTTGCTTTTCGCTTGCCGCACAGTCAAGATCCAAAAATTTATCGTCGTCTATATAAATTATGTACGAGCCGCGCTCTATCCTATCGCCGTAATCGTTATAGCGCGCGTCGATGTGATAGACCTTCTCAATGTCCTCGTAGTAATACTCCTGCATTGCATATCCCGGCCCGTCCCAGTAATCGAGCCTATCCTCAAAAACTCTTGCGCCGCCTGTTGAAAGAACAATCACGAAAAAAATCGCAAACAAAACCGACACTCCAAAAGCTATATACGCAACCGTGTCAGACCATTTGGGATTAAGCATTTCGTCCTCTTCAATTTTATTCTTGGCTTTTTTGCCTTCCAAAAGTTTTGCAAGCGGTTTTCTAAAAGCCATGCCGCCGAAAATTCCGCAAAGGGCGGCAGGCAAGGTGCCCCAGTACCAAGGAGAATAGTATGCGTCTATAGCGTCGCCTGCCATTATTGCTTGGACTAAAACCATAACAAGACAAAAAATAACCGCAAACGGAATAAACGCCACAAGCCAATAAAGCGGAACCTTTTTATCAAGCTCACTTGTTACAATGAGGAAACTTGTGTTAGGGAGCTTTCGGAAAAGCACGCTGTCCTGCAAGGGTAGGCTCGAAAAGCCCTCAGCCGCAGGTGTTTTTAAAAATCTTATAAGCTTTTGCTCATACGTTGTGGGCGGCTCTTTCATTTTTTCAAATTTTTCCAGCGCAAGCTCGGGCATACCTAAAAAGAGGTCTACGTAAGGCTCGGTTTGGGTGAATTTAAAGAGCAAAAACCTCTCGCGGTGATACTGCAAATTTAGAAAATAATAATGGTCGCCCTTTTCCTCGTCTCCGATGAGAGAAAAATCAAGATCCTCGGGCTTTAGCTTGTATTCGCGGCGATATTCGTCAAAGAGATTTTCGTAAAGCGTATCGTCAAAAGAGGAAAGCAGGCTTTCCTCAATTTTCCTTACGTACTTGGAAAGCACGCCCGTAATTAAATCTATACATCTATCAAGGGCGTCTAAGGTTACGTTTGAAAAATAAACCGCCCTAAAATCATTTACTCCCAGCTCGGCTTGGATATCCGAGAGCATAAAGAAAACGGGGCTGTTTTTGTTTACAAACACCCTGCAGCAAACCGAATTTTTAGGGGCAGGGAAGGCCGATTTTCTATAAAAGACTATCTCGGCTCTACATATTTTAAAGCTCAGCGAAACACCCCACGCCTTTTTGCTTATCAGTCGGTCGGTGTCTATCGCATTGAGGCTTTTGGCGTATTTTTCGCAGGTGTCGAAAAAGTCCTGCGCGGTTACCTTGTTTTTCATTTTGCACCCTCTTTAGTAATTTTCGGTAGATGTTTGTAATATTGTAGCACATAAAAAAGAAAAATGCTACAATATTTAGAATAAATGAAAATCATAATGAGCCTCCGCAAGCCTCGCGGGACTTTGATAGGCTTCCCCTTGAGGGGAAGCTGGCGAGCGTCAGCGAGACTGATGAGGTGGTGTTTTTTATTTCCCCGTTTTTTCTTTTCCACCTCATCCGAGTTTTGGTTTGCAAAACCCACCTTCCCCTCAAGGGGAAGGCAAGGGCGAACACAGTTCGCCCCTACGTTAGTTAATAAAACATATTCCAAATAGTTGCATAATTCATTTGAAATGGCCTCTTGACAATATATAAATATATATATAATTGAAAGGTATTGAAAAAATTAATTTTACTTTGGAGGGTTTTATTATGAAAAAGATTATTACACTTGCACTTTGTCTTGTGGCACTCTTTGCTTTCTGCGCCTGCGGCGAGGAAAAGACAGAAGGAGCAGGCACAAACAGCGACGCTTCTGTCGTTAGCACCGACAACGGCACAAACGACAGCACTAACGACACTACCGACAAAGATGGGAAAACAGCTTTTCTTGGCACTTGGAAACACGAAAGAACCGATGCCGAGCCATTTCAAATGACACTTGAATTAAATGCTGACGGCACGGGCAAAAACAGCAACACCGATATTGAGTGGACCTATGATGATGCTACAAAGCAAATCAGCATAACCATTATATATCCCGACGGCACCAAGAGCGACCCCTCCCCCGCTAAGCTTACCGATGGCAATATTTGCTGGGAAAGAGAATTTAACATCAAAACCACAAGCGGCGAATTTGTTGAGTTTGACAAAGCTATTTTTGTAAAGCAATAAGAGCGGTAGAGAAAAATAAAAAAAGACGGCGGACGCCGTCTTTTTTGTGTAGTGAAATCGTGCTGACGCACGGT
>CAZDLQ010000194.1:0-2696 GCA_964506315.1 uncultured Oscillospiraceae bacterium | reverse complement strand
CACCGCTTGCGCGGTCCCCCTTCAAAGTTAACACGAAGTGTTTACTTTTACCAAGGGGAAGGCTTTCCATCATATTGTTTGTGCTATACTACAACATTTCAATATAGTTTACTTTTTATATACTTTACTTTGCTGTCTGTTCATCGGTTAACCTATTTTGAACTACACGACTATCGCCTTTTTCTTTTATCTTATAAACTCGCCGTTTATTTCCTTGTTCACAAAATCCTGCAGTTGTTGTTTCTCATAGCCCATCGCACAGCCGACAAGCAGCTTTGCATAAGCCATTTCCGAGGTCGTGCGCCAACAAGTGCCGACACCGCTTCTTATAACAATTCCCGTTGTTTTGTAGCGGTAGGTAACGTCCTTGTCGCAGGGCTCTATATACAGCTCAGCATTAGCGGTGTCACAACGCCGTTTAAGATGCATAATCGAGTCCTTTGAAAAGTTAATTTCAGCCTCTTTTTTAATATCAACGTCGGCGTGATAAGGATTTACCGACATTGTGCTTGAGTGATAGGTGTGATGCAGTACAGCCTTAACTCCCCTGAGAGAAAGGCGCGAATAATCAAGCCCCACGTATGGCATTATTTTTAAAACACAGTTTTTAAGCCTGACGCACTCGTACAGTAGAGGACGCGCGCTTTGCGCCGCAACGCCCTCAAAAAACTCTCCGTCCTCAAGCGGCTTCATATCCGAGCTGTAAAAATTATTCGAGTGACTTTGGCACTGAAGCAGGTGCGCGCCGTAATGTATGTACATAACCGAGCGCTTTTTACCATCCTCGACCCAGTCGTTGCGGTATGCCGCGTAAACGTTGGGCGCTATCCCTTTTACTATGTGCTCAACCGCCGTTTTGAAGTTGTCGTTGCCGTTTGACTCGCTCTCGTATAAGGGAAGCTGACTCGAAACCATAAAAACGGGCCTGCCTATGCCCGCAAGAAGTAGCGATAAAAGCGACGAGGTGTAAGCCAGCGTGTCGGTGCCGTGTAAAATAATAACACCGTCGTATTTTGAAAAATCGTAGGTTTTAAGGCGGCTTATAAGCGTGTTCCAATGCCTTATAGTCATATTCTCGCTTAAAATATTAAGCGGCCTCTTGGTATCAAAGCCGACGGCACTCTCTTTTCTATATTCGCTGTCGCCGTTTCTAAAATTCTTAACGATTAAGGTCTCGGCACGGCTTGTGTCGGCCTGCTGCTCGCCGTTCTCGTTAGCAAACGAGCAAATTGTTCCGCCCGTTAAAATAATCAAAATTTTCTTGCTCGGCTTAGTGCTCATCTAAAATCCCCCTCAAAATTTTTCCTAATAAATATAATAACACCTAAGTCTTTAAAAGTAAATACGGCGCCGTATTGCTTTTTGTAAGGCGTAGCGGTATAATATGGTAAAATATGTAATTTAGAGGGTGTAATTATGAAATCAAAGGGCTCAGCATTTTTAAGATTTCTTGGCGGCTTTGCAAGCACAATACTCAGCATCGTGTTTGTGTTAACCGCATTTGTGCTTGTGCTTTACTATTCTATAGTAGGCATATTTAAGCCAAAGACCATAGTCAAGATTATTCAAAACATAGACTATATTGAGGTTTTCAAGCAAACCGAGGAGTTTAGTGAGCTTTCCGCTGAACTTGATATCGATCCCGAGGAATTTGATAAGCTTATGAAGGATAAGGCAGTCGGTAGACTGTTTGCCGACTTTGCCGAGGAAATTAACGATAAGATGTTCGATCCCGAGGCTAAGCTTGAGGATATTGACGCTCCCGTGTTCAAGTCGCTAATCGACGAGCATATCGACGGCATTTTGCCCATAATCGAGCAAAAGAACGCCGCCCTTGCTATAGTAGAACCCCAAACCGACATAGCAACTGAAGCCGAAACCGAACCCACAACCGAACCCGAAATCACAACCGAACCCGTAACCGAATAAAACCACAACAAAAAGCGAGGAAAATCCCCTCGCTTTTTTGTGCCCCGTGCTTAATACTTTGTTGACACCATTAAAAAAAAGTGGTATAATTATTACTTGTTGAAATGTCAACAAGCGTTAAAACAAAAGACATTATAAACCACGTTGAAAGGATAGCGTATTATGAAAGTTGATAAGAAATATGAAGCGTTGTTCACACCTTGGAAAATCGGTAACGTAGAGATTAAAAACCGTATTGTTATGTGTCCAATGGGCGGAACGTCGCTTTTCGGCTGGTTTGAGCTTGGCGGATGCCATTTTGATAAAGAGGCCGCAAAGCTGTTTTTGGAAAGAGCAAATAATAACGTCGGACTCATTATACCGGGTATAGCACCCCTTCGCGATACCTTCTGGGGAAAATGGCTTTGGCAAAATCCGAAGATGTTCGAGGATCTGAAGGAGTTTATGGACGAGATCCATAAGAGAGGCGCGAAGCTCTTTATTCAGCTTACGGCGGGAATGGGACGCTCTTGGGCGATCACCGAGCTTGTAGCGCCCTTGCATAAAAATAAGGTAACAAGAACCCTGATAAAGCCTGTCATCGACACCTCTCACGAGCTTCCGAGCCCCAGCCCTCAGCCCTCACGTTGGGCTCACGACATAGAGTGCCCCGAAATGACCGTTGAGCAGATACACGAGATAATCGAGGCGTTCGCAAAGACCGCCAAGCTCTGCCGTGACGCGGGCGTTGACGGTGTTGAGGTACACGCTGTACACGAGGGCTATCT
>CAZDLQ010000193.1:0-2710 GCA_964506315.1 uncultured Oscillospiraceae bacterium | reverse complement strand
CGACAGACTCTGACTCTGTTTGTCTGGGTTCGAATCCTAGTTCCGCAGCCAAAAAAATCCAACTCGTAAGAGTTGGATTTTTTAATTATAGTTATATTACACTGTTGAAAATCTTTTGTATTTATAATATAATTATTCAAATAAACAAAAACAGTTAGGATAAAGTACTATGTGCTTAATATGTGATAGAATAAAAATGATTAAAGATAAAACTAACCCTTGGTTTGTCAAGGAATTAGAAACAGGATATGTTGTCATCGGTGACAATCAACATTTCAAAGGTTACACGTTATTTCTTTGCAAGGAACATAAAACTGAACTATTTCATTTAGATTATTCTGTAAAAATGAAATTTTTAGAGGAAATGTCTATTGTTGCTGAAGCTGTTTCAAAAGCTTTTAGTGCGGAGAAAATCAACTACGAGTTATTAGGTAATGGTGATACACACCTACATTGGCACTTGTTCCCAAGAGTAAGTGGTGATTTAGAAAACTACGGAAACAATGGAAAAGGTCCTGTGTGGTGGTATCCAATGCATATGATGTATAGTCCCGATAACCGTCCTTCCGAAAAAGAATTGAAGGAAATGAAATCAAAATTACTAAAAGAATTAGACAGGTTGCTGTGTCACTAATTCAAATACTTTAAACAATTATAGCTATTTTAGCCGCAAAAAATCCGAGGATGTACTATCCTCGGATTTTCTATTTTATATGTGATCTTTTAAAATAAATGCCGTTATTTGATTTATGCGCTCTTCCTCGCCTTTTAGATACAAGTAGCCGAAAAGCGCTTCAACGCCTGTGGCTTTTCTATATTCAATTGGCGACGAGCTTTTGGGCACTGATGCGCCGTTTGTGTTTCTTCCGCGTTTCATAACGCTAAATTCTTCTTCGGTCAAAAAGGCTTCCAGCTTATCGTAAGCGGCCGCTTGAAATGCCGCACGCACAAGCTCAACCTTCTTTTTGTGCAAAACACCCGACGGTGCGCTTCCGTTTCGGCAAAGAAATTTTCTTATTTCAAGTTCATATACCGCGTCACCTAAAAACGCAAGCGTGAGCGAATTGTAACTTTGCTCGGATACTGTGTTTTCCTCTATACTTAAAATGGTAAACTCACCTCTTACTTAATTTACAAAATCAAATTCAAAATCGTAAATACTAACGGTATCGTTTTCTTGAATTCCTCGATTTATCAGCTCGTCAATTATTCCCGACGTGCGAAGAACTCTTTGGAAATACTGAAGTGACTCATAATCGTCCATATTTACCGAGTTTAAAATCGGAATAAGCCACTTTGCCTCAACACAGTATACTCCGTCCTGTACAGTAATAGTGAAATCTCTCGAATTTTTACTGAGAACTTCCTCGATAGGCATAGCCTCGGTTTCGTATACTCTTACAGGCGGCAGCTCTTTGAGTTTTGCTTTTACTGCAAATATAAGCTCGTCAAGACCGCTTCTTGTAGCGGCTGATGCCTTAAAAATAGGATAACCTTTTTCCTCAATATATTTTGCAAATTCATTAAACTGCTCATCGGTTGCTATATCGCATTTATTAGCAACAACGAATTGAGGAACGTTTTTCATTTCGGGCTGATATGCAAAAAGTTCCTTATTTATAAGCTCAAAATCGTCGATGGGATTTCTACCCTCGCATCCCGAAACGTCAACCACGTGAACGAGCAGTCTACATCTTTCAACATGTCTAAGGAAGTCGTGTCCTAAGCCAACACCGTCGGCTGCGCCCTCAATAAGTCCGGGAATATCCGCCATAACAAAAGCCTCGGATGAGTTTGCGCCTACAACTCCCAAAACGGGAGAAAGCGTGGTGAAATGATAGTTTGCAATTTTAGGCTTAGCGGCGCTGACACAAGAAATCAGCGTAGATTTTCCAACGTTGGGAAAGCCGACTAGTCCAACATCGGCAATAAGCTTAAGCTCAAGCTTAACTTCCATTTCCTCGCCCGGTATTCCGCTTTTAGCAAAACGCGGAATTTGACGAGTGGGAGTCGCAAAGTGCGAATTTCCGAAACCGCCTCTACCGCCTTTAAGCAGTACGACAGGCTCTTCGCCCGAAATATCAGCAAGAATTCTTCCGCTCTCAGCGTCGGAAATTATAGTTCCAAACGGCACTTTAATAATAAGATTTTCCGCGGATTTGCCATTGCAACGCTTACTGCGGCCGTTTTCTCCGTTATTTGCAATAAACTTTCTCTTATAACGGAAATCCATAAGAGTATTCAAATTTCTATCAGCGACAAAGACTATATCGCCACCTCTACCGCCGTCGCCGCCATCGGGCCCACCGTTAGCAACGTACTTCTCTCTATGGAAAGAAACTGCACCGTGTCCGCCATCTCCGGCCTTAATTAAAATTTTAGCAACATCTATAAACATTTTTAAAAAACCTCTCCTTTTGCACTTATTATATCATTTCTTTTTTTATCGGTCAATAAACTTATTATTTTTTCTTGACATTTTGAAATAAATAGTATATACTACAGTCATATTCAAAAAACGCACCAACTGAACTCACAGGCTTGCCGTTCGGCCATGATTTTTTCTTGGTTGAATGAAAGTGCCTGTGTTTTTTATTTTTTAGGGCTTTTTGAATACAAAGTAAACATTGGAAGGAACATGCAAAATGAACAAAGGAACAGTAAAATGGTTTAATGCCGAAAAGGGTATGGATTTATCGCCGATGATAAT
>CAZDLQ010000192.1:0-2749 GCA_964506315.1 uncultured Oscillospiraceae bacterium | reverse complement strand
AAATCAACACCAAGGAAAAGACCTATTTTGCATACACCGAGGCGGAAAAGGCTTCTATATTAAAACGTATTGAAGGTCAAAAATTCACCGTTCAGCGCTCAAAGGGACTTGGTGAAAACGAAGCCGAAATGATGTGGATGACCACTATGAACCCCGAAACCCGCCGTCTAATTAAGGTTATGCCTACCGACGTTGAAAAGACCGTAGAAATGTTTGACCTTCTCTTAGGTGATAACCTCGATGGCCGTAAAGAGTACATTCAAACAAGGGGCGGAGATTATTTAGACCTCGCCGATATATCTTAAGGAAAGGAGCAGTAAACCGTGGCAAGAACAAAAAAACAGCCTGAGCCTAAGAAAAAAGGCCTAGATATTAATGCCGAAATTGCGGGCGCAGGAACGGTTTTGGAGCAAGCGATAACCGAAACGCTCGAAACCAACTATATGCCGTACGCAATGAGCGTTATCATCTCGCGTGCAATTCCCGAGATTGACGGTCTTAAACCCTCGCATAGAAAACTGCTCTTTTCAATGTATAAATCGGGCCTTCTCGGCTCGGATAGAAAAAAGAGCGCAAGCATCGTTGGCGATGCTATGAAATTAAACCCTCACGGCGATGCCGCAATTTACGATACAATGGTGCGCCTTGCAAGAGGTAATGAAGCCCTGCTTCACCCGTACGTTGACTCAAAGGGTAACTTTGGTAAAATCTATTCTAAAAATATGGCTTACGCCGCCGCCCGTTATACCGAGGCAAAGCTTGAGCCTATTTGTAAGGAATTTTTTGCCGATATTGATAAGGACACCGTTGATTTTGTCCCCAACTACGACAATACCATTATGGAGCCGACCCTGCTCCCGACCTCGTTCCCGAATATTCTTGTGAACGTAAACCTCGGTATCGCGGTTGGTATGGCAAGCTCCATTTGCTCGTTTAATTTAGCGGAAATTTGTACCACTACCATAGAGCTAATGAAGAACCCTTCACACGATATTATGACGACCTTAAAAGCTCCCGATTTTCCCGGCGGCGGCTCGATTATCTATAATGCCGCTGAGCTTGAGAAGATTTATAATACGGGTAGAGGCTCTGTAAAGGTAAGAGCAAAATATACCTATGATAAATCACAAAACTGTATAGACGTAACCGAGATTCCGTACACCACCACAATTGAGGCTATTATTGATAAGGTGGCCGAGCTTTCAAAGCTTGGTAAAATCCGTGAGATTTCCGATATTCGTGACGAAAGTGACCTCGGCGGTCTTAAAATTACAATGGACCTAAAGCGCGGCACCGACCCCGATAAGCTTATGCAAAAGCTTTATAAAATGACCACGCTTGAGGATAATTTCCCCTGTAACTTTAACATTCTAATAGGCACAACCCCAAAGGTAATGGGCGTTGGTGAAATTTTAACCGAGTGGACAGCCTTCCGCCGTGAATGTGTCCGCCGTAGAACCTATTTCACCGTTTCCAACCTTAAAGAAAAGCTTCACCTCTTGCGCGGCCTTGAAGCAATACTTCTTGATATTGATAAGGCAATCCGCATCGTAAGAGAAACCGAAGAAGAGCAAATGGTTGTTCCTAACCTTATGATTGGCTTCGGTATTGACCAAATTCAAGCCGAGTTTGTTGCTGAAATCAAGCTTCGCAACTTAAATAGGGAATATATCCTAAAGAAAACCGACGAGATTTCAAGAATTCAGGAAGAGGTTTTTGACCTCGAGGATATTTTAAACAGTAAACGCCGAATTGATAAAATCATTATTGCCGAGCTTGAAAACGTAATTAAGAAATACGGTAAGGAAAGACGTAGCGCAATTGAATATAACGCTACCGAGTACGTGCCTGAGGTTGAGGCCGTTCCCGATTATCCCGTAAACCTCTTCTTTACAAAGGACGGCTACTTTAAGAAAATCACTCCGCAGTCGCTTAGAATGAGCAGTGAACAAAAACTTAAGACCGACGACGAAATCATTTGCCATATCGAAACCACCAACTCAACCGACCTTATATTCTTCACCGATAAGTTCCAGGCATATAAGGCCAAGGCAAGCGATTTTGAGGACCATAAGGCAAGTATACTCGGTGAGTATATTCCAGCCAAGCTTAATATGGACGCCGACGAAAAGGCAATATTTATGGTGCAAACAACCGATTACAAGGGACACGTTATTATATTCTTTGAAAACGGTAAGGCCGCTAAAGTGCCGCTCTCGGCATTTGAAACCAAGTCTAACCGTAAAAAGCTTACGGGCGCTTATAGTGATAAATCACCGCTCGTTGCAATGTTTAGCTCGGTTGAGGATAGGGAATACGTTCTTAAGAGTACCGCGGGTAGATACCTTATCGTTCATAGCGGCGCAGTTATGGCTAAGACTACGAGAAATACTCAGGGCGTCGCGGCTATGACCATTAAGAAAAACCACCGTCTTGAGTCGGTAACACTTTACGTTGAAGGCCGCTTTGCAAATCCCAATCGCTATAAAACCAAAAATATCCCCGCAACAGGCGCAGTTCTCGCCGCAGGCGACGTTGGCGAGCAGCTAAGCTTCTAAATTTTTACAATTTAGCATTGATTTTAGTTAAACTTGGGATTATAATGTTTAAAGAATACTTTTTGGAGGAGATAATATGTTAGTTTCAGCAAAAGAAATGCTTACCAAAGCAAAAGAAGGCAAATACGCAGTAGGTCAGTTCAATATCAATAACCTTGAATGGACAAAAGCAATTTTGCTCACAGCACAAG
>CAZDLQ010000191.1:0-2757 GCA_964506315.1 uncultured Oscillospiraceae bacterium | reverse complement strand
CCGGTTCGGTAAGTGTACCGCGGTATTCCCTCATCTCGTCAGCCGAGAGGTTGCACACATAAGCCTTGCCCTCGCGTATAAGCTTTACAGCAAACTCGTAGCATTTCTCAAAGTAATCCGAGCCGTAGAAAATATTATCAGGCTCGGCACCAAGCCAATGAAGGTCCTCTTCAATAGCCTTTACGTACTCGTCGTCCTCTCTTGCGGGGTTGGTGTCGTCATAGCGAAGGTTAAACTTACCACCGTATTTTTTCGCGGTGGCGTAGTTTATATAAATAGCCTTGGCGCTACCAATATGAAGATAACCGTTAGGCTCGGGCGGGAAACGGGTGTGAATTTTCTCCACCTTTCCCTCGGCTATGTCGTTATCAATTATTTCGTGAATAAAATTTGATGCAATTTCCAAATTTAACATCCTTTCAAAATAGGGGAATTATTTTGCGTTATTTAATCTTTCAAGCACCTTTTCCTTGCCGAGAATTTTCATAATCTCGTAAAGATCGGGTGAATTTTTTCTGCCTGTTACTGCAACTCTGAGCACCATACTAACGTCACCGATATGGCCCTTATACAGCTCGGGGTTTTTCTTGTAAAGCTTTGTTTTGGGTGCAAAGCCAAGCGCCTCGGCTATCTCGGTCATTTTAGCAAACCAGGTTTCTTGGTCATCGGTTTCGCAATAGGTTTCGGCAAATTTGCTTAAAATTTCTATCTTGTCCTCGCTTGAAACGTTTTCGGGCATTTCGCCTGTCATTTCAAACAAATCGTCATAGAAGAAGCTAACGTAATCGCGTACCTCGTTCCATTTAGAGATGTCTTTTCTCGGTTTTTCGCCGCCGCGGCCGATTGCAAGAATACTCTTGGCATATTCGGGGTTTGCGGTAAATTTCTCATAAAGGACAGCGTCGTTATCCTTTGCCCAAGCGGTTACCTGCGAGTAAACCTCGTCGGCGGTCATGGTGCTTATGGCGTTGCGGCTAACGTCGAGTAGCTTGTCCATATCAAAAAGACAGCCCGAAACGCTCATTTTCTCGGCGGTGAACTCAAAGTCATTTAAGGGTGCCGAGGGGTTTGCAATACGCCACTCCTCAAAGTTTGAGTTTAAGAGAGTCATAATATACTCGCTTACGCTCTTTGAGGGGAAGCCCTGCTCGTAGTAATACGAGAGCGCGGCCTCGGGGTCCTTTCTCTTGGAAAGCTTACGCTTTGTGCCGTTGTCAAGCTTCATAAGCTGGGCAATGTGCATATATTTGGGAAGCGGGAAACCGAGAGCTTCAAAAAGCTGCACGTGGAAGGGCAGAGTGGCAAGCCACTCCTCGCCTCTTACAACGTGGGTTGTTCCCATCAAATAATCGTCTACTGCGTGTGCAAAGTGGTAGGTCGGAATTCCGTCCGATTTGAGCATAACGTGGTCAATATCGTTTTCAGGGAATTCAAGCTTACCTTTTATAAGATCGTTTACTACTGCAGTTTTACTCGGATCGCCTTGTGAACGGAAGCGAAGCACAAACTTTTCGCCGTTATTTAATTTTTCTTCGATTTCTTCAAGGCTTAAATTTCTACAAGCGGCGTATTTACCGAAGTAACCGAAATTATCTTTAGCAGTTTCCTGCTCTTTTCTCATTTGTTCAAGGCGCTCTTCACTGCAAAAGCAAGGGTACGCCTTGCCATCGGAAACGAGTTTTTTAGCAAAAGCCTGATAAATCTCAGCACGCTGTCTTTGGTAATACGGGCCATAATTTCCCTTTTCACCGTCGGCGGTTGCGCCCTCGTCAAAGATAATATCGTATCTTTCAAGAGAGTTTAAGAGAATTTCAACCGCGCCCTCAACCTCTCTCTTTTGGTCGGTATCCTCAACACGAAGAATGAAAACACCGCCGCTTTGGTGGGCAAGTCTTTCACTTGTAAGCGCAGGAAAAAGGTTACCAAGATGCACAAAGCCTGTGGGGCTTGGCGCAAGACGGGTAACTGCCGCGTCCTCGGGAAGATTTCTTTTAGGAAACATTTTTAAAGCTTCCTCAAAGGTGAGTTTGCACTCGGGATAAAGAAGCTCGGCAAGCCTTAAATTATCAGCCATAACTATACTCCGTTTCATAGGGAATTTAAACATAATAATACATAGTATATTTTATAACTATTATGGCTTATTGTCAAGGTTTTTAAGGGCTTTTTAGCTAATTTAAAATCACAAATCCGAGGTTTAAATATGCGGCAAATAAAAGCCACAGTAAATACGGTATTTGCAGTAGTGCTGCCGTCTTATTTATGCCGTAGAATTTATAAATCATTAGGGCTACGAGCGCGATAAGCAGCAAAATCCACACAAACGAGAGGGTTAAAAAGCTGAAGTTAAAAAATAAAAACGGCCACACAAAATTTACGATAAGCTGAGTGTAGTAAATTTTCATTGCGCTATCAGTTTTTAGGCTTTTCGATGACAAAATTAGGCTTGCCGAGACCGCCATCAGCGTGTAAAGAATGCTCCAAATTATCGGGAACAAAATGGCAGGCGGTGAAAGCGGCGGTTTTCCAAGGGTTTCATAAACCTCTCTACCCGATGTTAAAAGTCCCACTAATATTCCGCCGCCGAGCGACAGCGCGAGCTGAAACAAAAACGGAAGCGGCTTTATTACAATGCTTTTTTTCATACTATTCCCCCAAAATAAAATGTTGTATTTTATTCTATTCAGCGGGTAGTTAAAAAAGCACCGCCGCAGTTAAATTGTAGGGGCGGCGCCCCTTGGCTCCCTCTGACGAGGG
>CAZDLQ010000190.1:0-2763 GCA_964506315.1 uncultured Oscillospiraceae bacterium | reverse complement strand
GCCGCTTCGCTACCCTCGTCAGAGGGAGCCGAGATAAGTTCGCACTAACATTTTTGCAAGATAAATTAGATTGATGATTATAATTTTTGAGAAAGTGAGAAAAGAAATGAACATCTATTTAGAAATATTCGGATACATCGGTACGGCGTTGGTACTGCTTTCAATGATGATGACGAGCATGAACAAGCTTAGAATCGTAAACATAGCAGGCAACGCAGTAACAATGATTTATTCAATTGTAGTCAACGCGTGGCCTGTTGTTTTTTTAAACGGCGGCATAATAATAGTAAACGTCATTCAGCTTGTGCGCGCACGCGTACAAAATAATCGTGCCAAATCCACTAAAGAAGGAGAATAATATGAACCTTATTATAAATGGACATTCGGTCGAGCCGAAGCCCGACCAGTCACTGCTCGACATTATACGTGAGCTAAAGCTCACAACCGATAAGCTATCCACAAACCCCATCGCCGCAAAGCTTGCAGGTGAGGTTTTCACACTTAACTACGTTCCGCTTCGCAGTAAGGACGTTGTGCCTGAGCGAGAGTCGCTTAGAAAAGCTATGCAGGCCTCTAACGGTAGGGTACAGCTGCTTCATTTTTCCGACCCGGCAGGCAAAGAGGCCTACAACCGCACCGCGCAGTTTATTTTGTTTATGGCACTTCGTCAGCTTTGGCCTGAGTGTAGGGCAAAGATGAACTGCACAATCGGCGGCGGACTTTACATTAAGGTAATCGGCGCGGTGGATTTTTCGGCGCACATGTTAAAGGAACAGGTTAAGAAAATCGTTTCCGAGGATATTGTGCTCTACCGCCGAAGAATCAGTACCACCGAGGCAATAGAATATTACAGTGCGCAGGGACAAACAGATAAGGCACGACTTTTGTCCTACCGCATTTTCCCGACGCTTGACGTTTACGAGCACGGCGATTTTGCCGATTACTACTACGGCGAAATGGCGCCCTCGACCTCTTATCTTAAATCGTGGGATATTCTTCCCGCGCCCGAGGGCTTTATATTCCTGTTCCCCGATGACCTAAATCCCGACAAGGTCACAAGCTACGCTGGCAGTCCGCATTTATTTAACGTCTACACCGAGGGAACTCAGTGGGGCGAGCTGATGGAATGCGAAACGGTGGCCGACCTAAACGAGCTTGTTGACTCGGGCAAAATTTGCGAGCTTATTCGCGTAAACGAGGCACTTCACGAGAAGCGTTTTTCACAAATTGCCGATATGATTTGCCGCCGCGGCGCAAAGGCCGTTATGCTTGCAGGCCCAAGCTCGTCGGGTAAAACCACCTCGGCAAACCGTCTTGCAACACAGCTGCGCGTTCACGGCAAAAAGCCGATTTTGGTAAGCCTCGACGACTATTACATTGACCGCGACAAGATTCCTGCAGGTCCCGACGGAAAGGTGGACTTGGAGCATATCAACACCATCGACACTGCGATGTTTGGTGAGCATCTTGAAAAGCTGCTGCAGGGACAAGAGGTTGAAATTCCGACCTTCAACTTTAAAACAAGCCGTCGCGAGTGGGTTGGACACAAGGTTAAACTTAATGATAATTCGGTTATAATAATTGAGGGCCTTCACGCGCTCAACCCCGTACTGCTCCCCGATGATTTGGACGAAAATCTTGTTTTCAAGGTTTACGTTTGCCCCTTTATGCCGCTTAATCTTGACGACCACAATAGAATTTCGTCAAGCTATCTTAGACTGCTTAGAAGAATTGTGCGCGATTACGAAACCCGCAATTCTTCGGTTCAGCGCACGCTTTCAATGTGGGATAGCGTAAGACGCGGCGAAAAGCGTTGGATTTTCCCCTTCCACCAAAATGCCGACGTGATTTTCAACAGCTCAACGCTTTACGAGCTTGTCGTTTTAAAGAAGCACATTTTCCCGCTCTTAACCGCAGTCGGTCCCGAGGACGAGTATTACGACGAGGTGCGCGCGATAGTTAAGGTATTAAACTTTGTGCACGAGGCGGAGGTTGACTTTGAAATCCCCCCGACAAGCTTAGTGCGTGAATTTATCGGCGGAAACAGTTTCTATCGCAAATAATTTTGTTAAAGGAAAAAAGTATGTCAAATTTAAAAAATCAGTTTATGCAAATGGCAATAGACGAGGCCAAAAACGGAGTTGGTTTGGGCCACGGCGGACCGTTCGGCGCAGTTATCGTTAAGGACGGTGAGGTTGTCGCAAGCGGTCACAATCAGGTGGTGCTGAATAACGACCCCACCCATCACGGCGAGATTGACGCTATCCGTAAGGCTTGCAAAAAGCTCGGGACGTTCGATTTGTCGGGCTGTGAAATTTACACTACCGGCTTTCCTTGCCCTATGTGCTTCGGCGCGATTCTTTGGGCGAATATTGATAAGGTGTACTACGGCTGTAACACTACCGACACCGAGATTATCGGCTTTCGCGATAAGGCGTTTGAGGAGAGTATTCCCGCAAAGCGCCAAACAATGTGCACCGAGCTTTGCCGCGAAGACTGCCTAAAGCTTTACTCCGATTACAGCAAAATCCAAGATAAAACAAATTATTAAAGCATTTAAAAAAACAGCACCCGATGCGCCTATTATAGCCCATCGGGTGTTTTTTACGGCATTTTTCGTTTACTATTTGTAATATTAGAATAATAAAATACAAATAGTAAACAAAAAACCGTGATTTTTGGAAGTAAATGAGGTTTCAAATATCTATTATATTGAAAAAAATAGTTTAAAATGGTATATTAAATTTACGAAAGTAAAAGAAG
>CAZDLQ010000189.1:0-2777 GCA_964506315.1 uncultured Oscillospiraceae bacterium | reverse complement strand
ACAAGGCAATTGAGATCCTTCGTGAAAAGGGACTTGCCGCTGTTGCAAAAAAAGCAGGCAGAATTGCCGCTGAAGGACTCGTTTACGGACTTGTTGACGCTGACAAGAAGGTTGGCGTTCTTATCGAGGTAAACTCCGAGACCGACTTCGTTGCAAAGAACCAAGATTTCGTTGATTTTGTTGATCTTTGCGCAAAAACTGTTATTGAAAGTGCTCCCGCTGACGTTGACGCTCTTATGGAGTGCACTGCAGCAGGCGGCAGCGAAAACATCGCAGCTGTTCTTCAAGAAAAGGTTCTCACAATCGGTGAAAATCTTAAGATCCGCCGCTTTGTTCGTTTAGAGGGCGACCTCATCACCTATATCCACGGTAACGGTAGAATCGGTGTTATCGTTAAGTTTGATACCGACGTTGCTGACAAGGATGGGTTTGTTGAGTATTCAAAAGACATCGCAATGCAAATTGCAGCTGTTAACCCCGGTTACCTTGACAAAGCATCAGTTCCTGCTGAGGTAATTGAGAAGGAAAAAGAAATCCTTACCGCTCAGGCAATTAACGAGGGCAAGCCCGCTAATATTGCTGAGAAGATGGTTATGGGTAGAATCAACAAATTCTACAAGGAAAACTGTCTTGTTGACCAAGAGTTTGTTAAGGATGGCGACCTCACAATCGCTAAATACACCGACAAGGTTGCAAAAGAGCTTGGCGGCAACATCTCTATCGTAGGCTTCACCCGTTTTGAAAAGGGCGAGGGTCTTGAGAAGAGAAACGATAACTTCGCTGATGAAGTTGCAGGTATGGTTAAATAAGAAATTTAACTTAAAAAAACTCCCTCACGCTGTGAGGGAGTTTTTATTTTAAAATTAAAAGCACAAGTGACTTTCACTTGTGCTTTTTTGTTACTGTAAGCCGCCGCTTTTGATATAATCGGCAAGCAGGTCACGTGCGAAGGTGGTTTCGTCGTATCTTGCGATTTCAGTTAAGCGGTTTGGCGCATAGGTTGAAGAATACGAATCGACGATTATGTAATAGGTTTTATCCATTTCTATGTTATTCTTGACGCCTTCGCCGTATTCCTCATAATGTATAAAGTAATTGCTGTTTTTGCTTTCAAAAAACTTACTCTTTAAATCTCTACCCTTTACCGAGCAAAGCACAAGCTGATTATCAAACGGGAAAATCATTTGCAGGTCAGCGTAGGTTACGTCGCCGACCTCAAGCTTACCGGGTGAGCGCACCGACAAAAAGCCGCCGCCGAGCACGATATCGTAATCCTTGCCCCACTTTTTAACGCCTGCCTCATAGTAAAGCCTTGCAACGATATTGCGAAGATTGTTACCCGTTCTATATGATGCGTTATATCCAAGTACCTGATTTGCGTCGGAAATTTGCGACTCATATTTCTTTAAAAGCGTGTCAACTATTGGGTCATCATCAAGGTGAGAATACTTATTTGTAGAAATATATTCCGCGTTTACAACGTTTGCGGTGTCGTTTGCAAAGTTGATGTCCACGTCAACGTAGGAAATTCCGCCGTTATCTCCCCCATTTTGCAGGTGGTAAACGCCGTAGGCATCCTTTTTAACGTAATGCTTATGAGTGTGCGCCTCAAAAACGAGGTCAACCGCCTCCTGTGAGAGCGAAACGTCATAATATGATGCGAGCATACTGTTTGTAGCGGTTTCGGTATAATTTGTTCCGCTGTAGCCGTCGTGAATTGAATAAACGATAAAGTCAGCGCCCTCATTTCTAAGCCTTTGTGACTCAGCTTTAACGAGGCTTGTAAGCTCGCTTCCCGTTATAAAATACACATCCTCAACACGCTCAGACGCGATTGAGGAATAGCAGTCCCCCATTGCACCGATTATTCCGATTTTTACGCCGTTTTGCTCAACAACCGTTGAGGGCTGACAGTAATCAACAAGTTTATTCGTGCTTCTATCGTAAATATTAATTGCTAAAAACGGGAAATTTGCAAGCTTTGCATTATTTTCAATATATTCCTCTCCCCAATCGTATTCGTGATTGCCGAGAGTCATTGAAACAAATCCAAGCTCATTCATCCAGTCGGTTATAATATTTCCCTTTGTGAGATTTGACTCCGAGCTACCCTGCCACATATCGCCCGATGACAAGAGCACAACGTTTTGCTGATTGTTTTGATAGTCTTTAAGATAGGTTGTAAGCTCGTCAACACCCGGTTGGCTATCGGTATCGCCAAGCTTTCCGTGGAGGTCGTTTATTGCAAAAAAGTCAAAGTTTACAACAACCGAGATACTACATTTATCGCACTTTCCGTTATTATCCTCATCTGTATGCGGCTTATCAGAAACGCAAACGTTTTGAACAGTTTGCGAACCCGAAGACGTGTTTTGGGTTGTTTGTGAACCTGTACCTGTGGCTATGTTTGATACCGTTGTTTGCGAGCCCGAAGAATTATTCTGGCCGTCTTGGGTTATTTGAGAGCCAAAAGAGGCGTCGGGCATTAGCAGTGAACTTGTTAACGTGCTTTGACCGCCGTCACAAGCGGCAAGACAAATACAAAAAACAAATACCAAAAGCAGCGATGTTACTTTTTTCATTTATTACTCCTTTTTAAAACGATTGCTTTAACTTATATATTTTAACATATATACTACAAAAAAGCAACAAGACCGACAAGGAGTATCCTTATCGGTCTTGTTTTAAAAGAATACACTGCTTTTATAAGCAGGCCGGCTTAGCTGCGGCACACAGCAAAATCCGCTTAATGCTGCTCGGTTCCCCGCCTGACATGG
>CAZDLQ010000188.1:541-2812 GCA_964506315.1 uncultured Oscillospiraceae bacterium | reverse complement strand
AATAGAAGCGTAAGGCATACCGATGTATTTTTCAAAGCCCTCGGTAATTTTTTGAACGTTTACGGGCACCTTTCTAAGCCTGTCAAACTCGTCCCAAGAGAATAAAAGTCTTGCCTTTTTTCCCTGACGGCGAAGCGCGAGGCATACAAAGTAGCTTGTTACAATGTCACGGAAGTTGCCGATGTGAATAGAGCCCGAAGGGCTAATGCCTGCGGCGCAAACGTATTCTTCCTTATCGGGACTTCTACGGATTATTTCTTTTGCAATTTTTTCGGACCAATGCATGAGGACATCTCCTTATGTTTTATGTTTTGTTTTTTTACTTGTTTTTTGAGGTAAGCATTGTGATGCCTACGGCGTTTAAAATGATGGAAAGAATTATAAGCACGCCCATAAGAGTAGGACTTGCTTGGGCAAAAAGACACGCTACGGCACAAACTAAAAGAAGTATTCCCAAGACGAGAAAAAGTGCACCTGTAAGTTTCATAAAACGACTCTCCTTACGCTATTTTTTTGCGTTTTCTTTCATTCTTTGGCTGTTGCTTAAAGTTTTCTTGCGAAGGCGCAGGCTCTCGGGTGTTACCTCTAAAAGCTCGTCCTCGGACAAGAATTCTATACACTGCTCAAGGCTCATTCTACGCGGCGGAATAAGACGCAGCGCATCGTCCGAGCCTGAAGCACGGGTGTTGGTTATATGCTTTTTCTTACAAACGTTTACGGCTATATCGTCACCCTTGGGGTTTTGGCCGACTATCATACCCTCGTAAACCTCAACGCCTGCGCCGATAAACAGCTGACCGCGCTCCTGTGCGTTGAAAAGGCCGTAGGTTACTGCCGTGCCGCCCTCGAATGCGATAAGCGAGCCGTAGCTTCTTCTTGAAATATCGCCCTTATGAGCTTCATAGCCCGCAAACCGCGAGTTCATAATTCCCTCACCCTTGGTGTCGGTTAAAAACTCGTTGCGGTATCCAAAAAGACCTCTTACGGGAATGTTAAATTCAAGCCTTGTGCGCGAGCCCTTGGGACTCATACTCATAAGGTTACCCTTACGGGACGAAAGCTTTTCTATAATAGTGCCAACGTACTCCTCGGGAGTGTCGATAAGCACGTTTTCCATAGGCTCACACTTGACGCCGTCAATTTCCTTGAAAAGCACCTGCGGCGGAGTTACGGCAAATTCATAGCCCTCACGGCGCATGGTTTCAATCAAAATGGAAAGGTGCATTTCACCGCGGCCCATTACCTTAAACGCATCAGTAGTTTCGGTTCTCTCAACGCGCATTGAAACATCTTTTAAAAGTTCTTTGAAAAGACGGTCGGCAATTTGGCGGCTTGTTACAAACTTGCCCTCTCTACCTGCAAGCGGACTGTCGTTTACGCAAAACAGCATTTCAACAGTAGGCTCACTGATTTTAACAAAGGGAAGCGGAGTTACGTCGTCGGGGGAGCACACGGTATCTCCGATGGAGATGTTTTCAATACCCGAGAAGCAAATTATCTCGCCCATCTCGGCCTCTTTAACGGCGGTACGATTAAGTCCCTCTATTACGTAGAGGTTGTTCATTTTGGCTTTATAAGAGGTTTCGGGATTTGCGGCGTTGCAAACCATAACCTCTTGTCCCTCTTTAACACGGCCTCTCTCAACCCTTGCTACGCCGATTCTACCCACGTAGTCGTTATAGTCAATGGCCGATACGAGCGCCTGCGCAGGCGCGTCAAGTTCGCCCTCGGGACAATCTATATGTGAAACGATGGTTTCAAAAAGCGGTATAAGATCACTGCCCGCATCGTCGGGAACGAGTGAAGCAGTTCCTGCTCTACCCGAGCAAAAGATAACGGGGCTTTCAAGCTGTTCCTCGCTTGCATCAAGGTCCAAAAGAAGCTCCAAGACCTCGTCTACAACCTCAAGCGGTCTTGCGTCGGGCTTGTCTACCTTATTTACAACAACGATAACCTTGTGGTTAAGTTCAAGCGCCTTTTGCAGTACAAAGCGTGTTTGCGGCATCGGGCCTTCAAAGGCGTCTACCAAGAGAAGTACGCCGTCTACCATTTTAAGTATTCTTTCAACCTCGCCCGAAAAGTCGGCGTGGCCCGGTGTGTCAACGATATTTATTTTGATATCCTTATACATCACCGACGTATTTTTAGCAAGGATGGTAATTCCTCTCTCACGCTCAAGGGCGTTTGAGTCCATTACTCTATCCTCAACCTGCTGATTTTCTCTAAAAACGCCGCCCTGCTTTAGCATTTCGTCTACAAGGGTGGTTTTTC
>CAZDLQ010000188.1:0-531 GCA_964506315.1 uncultured Oscillospiraceae bacterium | reverse complement strand
TCCGTGGTCAACGTGCGCGATTATGGCAATGTTTCTTAATTTTTCCTGTTTCAAGGATGACATCTCCTAAGTGTTTAATTGCTGTTTTTACAAATTTACTCTTTATTATAGCATAGCCGCGCGGTCTTGGCAATTATTTTCTTAAAATTTCTTTGTGTAATTGCATTGTTTAATTAAAGTTTAGTGGAATTTGTAGGGGCGAACAGTGTTCGCCCGTTTTGCTTTTATGCTTGGCGGTGCGTCGTGGGCGCCGCACCCTACAATACGCAAAGAACGCAAATTTTAAAATGTAGGGTGCGGCCCTTGTGGACGCACCGCAAAATAGCGGCGCGTCGGAAACCGCCTCGCCCTACGATAATTCTATCAATGTTCAATAGAATCCGTAGGGACGGGTGCCTTCGACCGCCCGCAAAACGTAAAGTGGAAACGGGACGTCGTGACGGGAGGATTGTAGCCGCCTTGCGCGGCGTACAAAAACAATCCCTCAGTCAAAACCTGCGGTTTTGCCAGCTCCCTTTACACAAGGGAGCC
>CAZDLQ010000187.1:0-2815 GCA_964506315.1 uncultured Oscillospiraceae bacterium | reverse complement strand
GTGCCGTGACCGTGTACCGACGAAACGGCAATGGGGTCACCAAGACAAAGGTTGTAAAACTCATAAAAACCGAGCGGCACGTCACCTACGCTGTCGCATTTATTTACACAAAGCACAACAGGCTTGCCGCTCTTTTTAAGCATAGCGGCAACCTCCATATCGGCGGCGGTTACTCCGCAGGTAAGGTCAACTACCATAAGAATAACATCGGCGCTCTCTATAGCAATTTCAGCCTGACGGCGCATTTGGGACAGGATAACGTCGTCCGAATAAACCTCAATACCGCCTGTGTCAATAAGTGTGGCGGTGCGGTTTTGCCATTCAACCTTGGCATAAATTCTATCTCTTGTTACGCCGGGCGTGTCCTCAACTATTGAAATACGCTTGCCGACTAATTTATTAAACAGTGTCGATTTTCCAACGTTTGGACGGCCGACTACTGCAATAATCGGAAGAGCCATTATTATCCCTCCTTTTTACTTTCTATAATATCTTTAATGCATTTATATAGACCCTCTCCACTCGCGCCCGAGCAAAGAACCTCTACTCCGAGAGCATTTTTTACGTCGTCTAAGGTAAGGTCGTCTAAAAATCTATCCTTTTCGTGCCGCAGCATAACGTCGGGCACGATTAAATACTCGCCAAGCTCTTTTTCTTTTAGCTGTGCGATTATGTCACCTGCGGTAACAAGTCCCGCAACGGTAATGGTATGCCCGAAAAAGTCGTTTTGAATGGGGTAAACTGTAAACTTTAGCCCTTTAAACACGCTTTGAAGCTTTTTAAGCTCAGCCTCAACAAAAGGCGCGGCGTCCACTCCCGTTGCAACCGAGAGGGTAACCTCGGCTTCGTTTTCTTTTTCGTCCTCAATTAAGTAGTCAATCTCGTCCTGCATATTTACAATAAGGCCAACGCCGTTGTCAAGCTGTGCAAAGTCCTCATAATAAGAAATGTCGGGAAGCGGCAGGTTTGCCTTTAAATAAAACTCGTCCGAGCAGTATACAAGGCGGGTGCCGTGAGTCTCTAAAAGCTTTTCACCAAACTCGTCAGCAATCTTAATAACCTCTCGCGCTGTCTTTTCATTGTACGGCACAAGCGAAAAAAGCTTTTCACGGTGTTTTGTAAGACCGACGGGAACGAGCGCAATGCTCTCAACTGCGGGCATAAGAGAGGCTAAATCGGTAAGGCTTCTTTTAAGCTCCTCGCCGTCGTTAATGCCCGGGCAAAGCACAAGCTGACAGTTTATGCTAATGCTCGCGTCGGCAAATTCCTTTAAAATAGAAAGCGCACGCGCGGCGTCGGGGTTAGCCATCATTTTAACGCGCAGGTCGGGGTTTGTGGTATGCACCGAAACGTTTATGGGGCTTATGTGCATTTTAATAATTCGGTCAATTTCGTGACGGGAAATGTTAGTAAGTGTTACGTAGTTACCAAACAAAAACGAAAGACGGGTGTCGTCGTCCTTAAAATAAAGCGACTGACGCATTCCTTTGGGAAGCTGGTCAACAAAGCAAAAAATGCATTTGTTTTTACAGCTGTGCTGTTTGTCCATAAGATAGGTTTCAAACTCAAGCCCAAGCTCCTCGTACTCGTCCTTTTTAATCTTGACGGTGCGCTCGCCCTCTACGCCCGAAATTACAAGCTCAAGGCGGCTTTCAAGCTGCCAAAAACGGTAATCGAGCACGTCGCAAATCTCGTTGCCGTTAATGGAAACGAGCACTTCGCCCGATTTTATTCCTGCGCGAGAAGCAGGGCTCCCCTTGGTAATCGAAAAAATACTAACACTCATACAAATCCCTCATAAGAAAATAGAGGAGGATAAAAACCCTCCTCTACGCTTTTTCTACAATTAGTCCTCTACTTTGACAACTTCCTTGCCCTTATAGTAACCGCAATTTAAGCAAACTCTATGGGGCATTTTCAACTCGCCACATTGGGGACATCTGGAAAATGCGGGAGCAGTAAGCTTCCAAACGTTGCTTCTTCTCTTATCTCTACGTGCTTGTGATACTCTTCTCTTTGGAACAGCCATTTTGGCACCTCCTAATAATATTTAAGTTTAATTACCTTTGTTAAGCAGTCCTTTTAATGCTGCAAGCCTTGGGTCAATCTCTTGTTTAAGACAATCGCAAGCAGATTGATTTAAGTTTTTACCGCAGACGGTGCAAAGTCCCTTGCAGTCGTCCTTGCACAAGAATTTGAGTGGCAAATTCAGCACAATATCCGACTCGCAAAGCTCGCCAATGTCAAGAAAGTCGCTCTCAACTAAAATGTACCCATCCGTGTCTATATCCTGAAGCTCACGGACAAGGGTGTATTCAAATGAGAAGTTAATCGGCCTGTCAAACTCGGTTAAGCATCGGTCGCAAAAGGTGTGAAGCTTTAAGGAGACGTTGTATGCCAGAGTTACAATTGAGCTCCTGTTCTTGATACAGCCTTTTACTACGACGGGAGATACGATCGGTTTATGACTCCAAATATCCATTTCACTCATATCGAGGGAAAACTCAAAGTCTTCCTTTTCGCCGACGATCTCAAAAAACCTGCGGACATCGATTTTCACTTCGCGACACCTCACATACTACTGATACTTAGGGGGTACCGCAGTATGATGCGGTCAAGGCGCGGATACATAAATATCCATACTCAATTATTATATAAATGCTTTTGCGATTTGTCAATAATAAAAAAGCGAAAAATTAAAGAATTTTTTAAAATCACTTGATTTTATAAAGAAATTGTTGTAAGATAGTAGCACAAAAGAATACGGACGATTAGCTCAGCTGGTAGAGCATTCGCTTGACGTGCGAAGGGTCAG
>CAZDLQ010000186.1:0-2816 GCA_964506315.1 uncultured Oscillospiraceae bacterium | reverse complement strand
ATATCCATACGCAAAATTTTAGCGTCCGGAAAAAGAAGCGAAAGCTCATCCTCTACTCTTTGGGTGCCTTGCCCTCTATAGAAAAGGCGCTTACTCTCGCAAGAAGGACAGCTTGTCATAAGCTCGGTACTATATCCGCAGTAGTGGCACATAAGCCTATTATTCTTTTTATGATAAGTGAGCGAAATGCTGCAATTTGGACAGGTGACGACCTTTTTGCAATCGCCGCAGGACGCCACGGTATGATATCCTCTACGGTTATAAAGCAGTATTGTTTGCTGTTTATTGTCAAGATTTTGCCTAATTTCGTCAATAAGCGTTTGACTAAAAGCCGAATCTCTTTGAGAAAGCTCTCTATCGGTTAAATCTACGATTGTTACCTCGGGCAAAACAGCTTTTCCAAATCTTTCGTCAAGCTCAAAAAGCTTATATCTACCGCTTTTTGCGTGATAAAAGCTATCAATGGACGGTGTTGCGGATGCAAGCAGTAAAAGTGAATTGTTTTTAGCGCATCTAAATTTTGCAACGTCTCTTGCGTGGTATCTCGGCGTGCTTTCCGACTTATAGGTGCCTTCCTGCTCCTCGTCCATTACGATAATGCCGATATTGGAAAGCGGCGCAAAAACGGCCGATCTTGTGCCGACAACAACGCTTACCTCACCGTTTCTTATTCTCTTAAACTGGTCGTACCGCTCACCGATGGAAAGTCCACTATGTATTACAGCAACGCTACTGCCAAAATACTTATAGAAAAGCTTAACGGTTTGCGGGGTAAGAGAAATTTCGGGCACCATAACGATAGCGGTTTTGCCGAGGCTTATAGCATCGCCTATTAGCTTTAAAAACACCTGTGTTTTACCGCTACCTGTAACGCCGTAAAGCAGGGCGGCGTTAGGTTTACCGCTTTTTAAAAGCTCCCCGATATTTTTATAAACCTCGTTTTGCTTTTTAGACAGCACAATGCTTTCGGTATCCTTACACAAAGTGGTATCGGGAATATCAATTCGCATTACTTCTTCATCAAAAAGCTCAACAATGCCCTTCTTTTGAAGCGCTGTTAAAACTGCAGGAGTCACACCGGTAAAGTAACAAATATCCTTTACGGTTGCCTCGCCAATATCCTCTAAAAGCTCTACTATTGATTTTTGTTTGGGCGTTAGCTTTGTTTCGGGAGCATCAGGTACTAATCTAACGGTTCTAATCGTCTTATCGCCTATGTTTGCGGTGGCTTTATCGATTTTTAGCACAAGCTTTTTATCAACAAGTGACATAAGCACTCTATTATCTACATAGCCAAAGCGTTCAAGCAGTTTCTTCTCGGCTATCGGCTTTTGCGATGCCGAAATTTCCTTATACAAAGCCATTTCATCAGCTGTCAAGTTAAAAACCTTTACATCGTCTAAGGGTCTAATTGCCTCATAACATTCCGAAAGCTTTAAATGCATACCCGACGGAAGCTGGGCTTTAGCGGCATCGTATAGCGTGCAAAAGGTGTTTTGAGAAATCCAAACCGCTAAGTCAAGCTGTTCTCTACCCAAAACGCTCTCGTTATCCAAAACTGCCGTTATGTTTTTAAGCTTTGAAAACTCGGCCTTATCGGTTATCTCAAAAACTATAGCTATTTTTTTGATATTAGCCCTACCGAACGGAACCAAAACACGCGAGCCTACCGAGATTTTATCGGCAAGCGACTCGGGTACGGCATAATCAAATAGAGCATCAAATGAATAGGCGGTGTTTTCCACCGCAACCTTAACAATTTTAAGCTCCGACAAAAACACCACCTCCTCTTTGTTTATAATTTAGCTTTTAGATTAGCCGCGGCTTGCTTCGGTTTCAACAAAGTAAACGTTTCCGTCAGCGAAATCGTTTACTGCAAGATCAACGGGCTTTCTATCAAGCATAACGCCCTTATCAATTGCATCCTCAGCGATTGTTCTTGCTCTTTTTGCAACAGCCATTACAAAAGAATAATAGCTTTGCTCACCTTTTAAAATGTCGTTCATTGCGGGTCTTAACATAATATATCTCCTTTAATTTATTATTTATTTAATATGTCAATCAGCTGATTGACAGCACTTTCTATTGTATCGTTGCAAACAAAGAAATCGTAGTCCGCCGCTTGCTGACGCTCTTTTTTAGCAATTTCCAAGCGTTTTTGGATAGCGTCCTCGGTTTCGGTGTTTCGTTTTCTAAGTCTACGCTCAATTTCCTCATCGGTCGGTGCGGTCATAAAGACCGTAACCGCGTCGGGTGTTCTCTTTTTAATTTGCTTGCCGCCGTTTACGTCAATTTCAAGTATTACGTGCTTACCGTCCGCTTGCAGTGACTGTACGTAGCTTTTGAGCGTACCGTAATAATTGCCGTTATAACAGTTATATTCGAGTAGCTCGTCATTTTTTATTTTGTCCTCAAAATCCTCACGCGAGATATAGAAATAATGTACACCGTCAACCTCGCCAACTCGTGGTTTTCTTGTTGTTGCGGAAATTGAGAGCACCACGTTATCCGCAGTTTCCAAAAGCTTATTTACAACGGTGCCCTTGCCTACTCCCGAAGGACCTGACAGTATTAAAATTTTACCCTTACTCATCGTCACAATCCTCTTCCATATCTCTGCTGCCGAAACGGTTACCGATGGTTTCGGGCTGAATTGCCGATAAAATAACGTGCTCACTATCGGTGATAATAACCGCTCTTGTTCTTCTACCGTAAGTGGCGTCAATAAGCGAGCCTTTATCTCTTGCGTCTTGAATTATTCTTTTAATTGGAGCGGATTCGGGACTGACTATTGCAACAAGTCTTTTAGCCGAAAC
>CAZDLQ010000185.1:0-2819 GCA_964506315.1 uncultured Oscillospiraceae bacterium | reverse complement strand
TAGGATATGCGCCCTTTTCGTATACGTATACACGGTAAGCGGTTGCGCCCTCATATTCTCTCCACGTTACCTCTATCGTTCTACCGACCGACTGTGTCTTAACATCTACAACTCGGCTTCCTACAGTGAGAGTGGCATCTTTCCAAACAGTATCAAGCCATTTGGTTGTTCTTGCTCTAATACCGATGGTGTATGTCTTATCCCATTCAAGCTCGGTAGGCCAAGAGAGTGTAACACTTGTAGCGTCAGCGGCGAGTGCTCTTGTGATAAGATTATTGCCGTTTTCATCATTTACGTAGAGGTTGTATCTGGTAGCGCCTTCTACAGCGTCCCAAGTGACAACGGTGTTGGTGTCGGACTCGGTAATTTGCATATTTTGTACGCCATTAACCGTTCCCGTTGCATCAGTATAGTTGTTTTTAACGGTATACCCACAGGTTGTACAGGTGTGGGTGGTGTAGCCTTGTGCCGTATCGGTAGGTGGTGTTACAACTGAACTGTAGCTGTGTCCAAGTGCAGCAACCTCATTTACCTTTTCAACTTCTTCACAAGACGTACAGGTTTTAATTGTATATCCGCTTTCAGTACACGTGGGCTCATTTACCTGAGCAAGATAGTTGTGTCCAAATTTCTCGCAACTGGGATCCCATTCTTTTTTGAGTGCCTTAAGCGCGGCGGCATAATTATACCATTTGGGCGTGTCCGGGAAAAGTTCTTGCTCGCCATTTGAATTAGTGATAGGCAAATACTCGCAAAGTCCCGTTCTACCGTTGAAGGTTGCATAGCCATAGCAAAAGATTCCGCCTTGTAATTTTTGCTCCGACAAGAGATTTTTAAAGTACTCAAGATGCGCCAGCGCATAATCTTCGTCAGCACGCTCGCCCGTTGCCGAAGTCCATCCAAACGCAGTGGTGAAAACCCATATATATGTGTCAGGATCGATAGCATCGAGCATTTTTTGATGTACCCAGCGATAAGCCTCGTCGCCCGTTGAAACATTGCAGCCATATTTACTGTTGAAATTTTTGAGATAATTGTTTTGGTTAGTATTTGTAAGCGCACTGTCGCGTATATCCATACTGTACCAATCCCAGCCCGCGTCAGTTAAATACTCACAAGCCCAAGGCTCAAGAAGATCGGTGGTGCGCTCGTTGGGTTCATAGTAATTTTCAAGGAAAGAGCCTAATGCAATTTGGGCGCTGTTTCTCTTGCCGTATTTTGTGTAAAGAAGCTTGGTCATGTCATAAAGCTCTTGGCAGGTCATACCGTTCCAAACCGGCTCATCCCAATGAAATCCCCTAAAAAGATGCCAAGCATCATTTTTCTTAACTATATCGACAACCTCATCGGTTCTTGAATAGAAAAATTCAAGTGACATTTGATTTGAACGGTAAAGCCCCGGCGTAATCCAAAAGACTACGTTATACTTTTTACACATTTGCACCTGCTGTTCAAAAAGCTTGTCATTATATGCAATAAACAGCGAATTTAGATAGCCCTGCTTTAAAACATCCTCAAACTCTCTCATTCTATCCTCGTCGGTATTAACACCGTCGGTAAGATAATTGACACAGTACTGCGGAATGTGATAAAAAGCAAGCTCTTTTCTATCGTCGTAAACTCCGAGCGGGTCAACGTAGCTATCGGTATACGTGTCACCACACTTAGAGCAGGTGTGTAAGGTATAGCCCTTTTCGGTTGCAGTGGGAGCAATAATTTCTTCAGCGTAGTTGCAAGGATTATTATGTAAATTAAGGCGAGCGGCGGCGAATTCTTGTGCATCTTCAAGCACCATAACATCACCGAGATATAAAATTCTATCAGTCCAACTGCTATCGGACATACTGTGGGCTTTACATCCGTTGTGAAAAACTATTTGAAAATCGTCGTTTCCGTTATAGCCGTCAACGGCACCGTCAACCGTTCCGAGCATAATATCTTTCGCACTATACGTTGTGCCGTTATACGTTTTTGAAGGCCAAGCCTCAAAGGGAACGACTATCCAACCGTTAAATTCGTCGGTAAAGGTGAAATTTGAGCCACTCCATCCCGGATCCACCACCTTGCCCGAGTCAAAGTCAACGAGAAAAGCGTTTGAAAGGTCGGTTTCTCTCATTGAATCGTGTATGTAAAGAATACTGAACGCCGAAGAAGTCCCCGTCGTTCCGCCGCTTATCTTAACGCGGAATGCTATATGGGTAAGTGCATCTGTATCAATCGACTTATCAACGCCCATTTGATTTTTATATTCAGCCCCGTTAAAAGCATTATAATAGAATCTAAGCTGGGCGTCCGCATTGGCGGACACGTTCTCGTTGAGATCGAGCTCCATAAAGGTTTCGCCATCAAATTTTCTTACAAACAAAGCTTGCCCATTGCCGTAAGCCAATGTGTTGGGATTGCGTGCAAACGCATTGTTTGCGTAATGACACACCGTGTTTACGTCGTATGTTTTATTGCTTGAAACAAGCTCCAATGGGTCATCGTAAACGTTCATAAAGTAGCTTGCCGTATCATCAAGGCGCAATGAGCAGTCCTCATCGGTTGAGCCGCCTGTTGCATCGGTATAGTTATCCTTATATGTATCGCCGCAATTTGCGCAGGTGTGAGTTGTGTAACCCCCTGCAGTTGCAGTCGGTGGTGTAACGACAGACTCATAGCTATGTCCAAGTGCATCGGTGTAGCGTGTTTTATTGATTTTTCCGCAAATTTTGCAGGTCATAAGTGTATAGCCCTGCTCGGTACAGGTGGGTGCTACAACCTTACCTATATGAGAGTGCGTCGTGGTTGTTGACACGGGAGTGGTAGCAATTTGTTGG
>CAZDLQ010000184.1:0-2835 GCA_964506315.1 uncultured Oscillospiraceae bacterium | reverse complement strand
ATCACCTACGACTCGGTGCATCACAGCTACATCAAGCTCGGCGAAAAGGTGGGCAACGCCTTTTCCGACGGAAAGAAGATACGATAAATGGATAGAATTGCCCTTGACAAACATATAACCGACACCTACGGCACGGCGGCCGAATTTTTGTGGGATAAATATCCTACGTACGCCGTTTACCGACATCAAAGCAACAAAAAATGGTTTGCCGCGATTATGACGATTCCAAAATCAAAGCTCGACATTGACGGCGACGGGTTAGTAGACGTTATCAACCTAAAATGCGATCCACTGCTTATAGGCTCACTGCTTTTAGAGGACGGCTTTCACAGGGCGTATCATATGAACAAGGACAAATGGATAACGGTGCGGCTTGACGGCAGTGTGGATTTAGAAAAGCTTAAGTGGCTGCTCAGTTTAAGCTTTGAGCTGACCGCGCCAAAACTTAAAAGAAATAAGGTGAAAAAATGAACGTAAACGCATTTTTAAAAAGCGTAATAGACGCCGACCGCGCGCCCGTGGTTATTTGCGACCTTGAGCATACGGTGGTTTATATGAACGCCGCCTCTATCGCCCGCTATCGCGTTGACCTTACGGGTAAGAGCATAAAGGCGTGCCACAACGCCGCGTCAAATGACAAAATTGACCGCGTGCTCGCCTGGTTTTTAGAAAGCCGTGAAAACAACTGCGTTTACACTTCTCGCAATGACAAGGAGAACAAGGACGTTTATATGGTCGCCCTGCGCGACGGGGACGGCAACCTTATCGGCTACTATGAAAAGCACGAATACCGAAACCGCGAAACCGCCGAGCTTTATAAAATGGAGAAGTAGATGGGATTATTTGATTTTTTAAACAAGCTGCAGGTTGTCAAAGAAATAAACGGAAGCGTTGGTGAAAAATTGGCGAAATTTTTTGCCGAAGCGATGACCGATGCGCTCGTTTTACACGATGTTTTGATTGACGGCGCTGACGGATACACATCTCAAATTGATTTGGTTTTGGTTGGTAAAAAGGGCGTTTACGTCGTTGAAATAAAAATGTTTGCTGATGCTAAAATTTACGGCAACACCAAAAGCTCAAAATGGAGCTATTATAAATACGGCAAGAAATACGAGATTTACAATCCGCTAAAGCAAAACAAAAAGCACGTTGAATACTTAAAAAGGTTTTTAAAGGATTTTGGTGAAGTGCCCTGCTTTTCGATTATAACTATGGTTTGTGATGATTTTAAAATCAGTGGAGAAATAAACCGGGAAGAATATTTAGATACCGTTATTTGCAGTTCTCTACTCGCTATGGAAAGAGCGATTTACAAAATTGCCGAAAATAAGCCAATTGTTTTTGACGACGCAAAAAAGAAAGAAATTTATGATTACATACAAAATAATCAACATATCGGCAAAGATGCAAGAAAAGAGCACAAGCAAAATGTAATTGCGTATAAAGAAAATTTAGAGCAAATGAAAAAACAAAAGCTTTGCCCATACTGCAAAGCACCGCTTGTTTTGAGGAAAGGTAAATACGGCGAATTTTACGGCTGCTCAAATTATCCTAAATGCAAATACACGCTAAAGGAAAAGTAATATGATTATTTTAATAACAGGCGCTTCGCACACGGGCAAGACGGCTCTTGCACAAAGGCTGCTTGAAAAATATAAATATCCGTACCTCTCAATTGACCACTTGAAAATGGGGTTAATCCGCAGCCAAAACACCGAGCTTACGCCCTTGAGCGATGACGATGCTTTAACCGAATATCTATGGCCGATAGTTCGCGAGATAATTAAAACCGCAATAGAAAACCGCCAAAACCTCATTGTCGAGGGATGCTATATTCCTGTCACCTGGCAAGAAGATTTCACAAGTGATTATCTTGATAATATAAAATTCTACTGTCTTGTAATGAGCGAGAGCTACATAACAAGCCATTTTGATGACATCAAAAAATTCGCGTCGGTAATTGAAAAGCGCCTTGACGATGATTGCACGTTAGACGGTTTGCTGTGCGACAACGCCCGGCTTTTGTCCTTGTGCCAAAAGCACAACACAAGCTACCTGCTCATTGACGACCAATATAAAATAGATATTGATTTATAAAAATTTCCAAAAAACTCTTGACAAGTTTACTTGGCATACGTATAATGTAATTGTGCACAGTAAACTTGGCAAAGGAGAGCTTTTTATGGATAGAGAAGATATTTTAAAAAATGAGCCAAAACGAAAACCGTGGCAGGCTCGATGAGCGTGAAGTTGCAGTATTCGGCAAAGCCTCGCGAGTTGGTATGCTGGTGGGCGCGCTTGTTTGCGTTGCGCTTGTGCTTGTCAGCGAGTTTGTTTTGAAAAAGCCCGAGCTCGCGCTCGCCGGCTGGATGGTATATTTTGCAATGCAAGGCAGCAGTAACGTTGTTTTGTATAAGCACCTAAAAAGCCGTTCAAAGCTGATTTACGGTATTGTGGAAATCGTGTTTGCGCTTGCTTTTGCGGTGTGTATTGTATTAAAGGCTGTGGGGTAATTATGGACGATAAGCTTATTTTAAAAAACAACCTGAAGGACGTTAGAACTCAAAAGGGTCTATCCCAACATCAGCTCGCTGAAATGGTTGGTGTGTCGCGAAACACCATAAGCTCCATTGAAACGGGGCAGTTTAACCCAACGGCAAAGCTGGCGTTGGTGCTTTGCGTCGCTCTTGACAAAAAGTTCGAGGATTTGTTTTATTTTTAAACCAACTCTACAAAAACCGCCGAAGCTTACGCTTCAGCGGTTTTTCTTTTGCGATTTCTTCAACACTCTTTTTGGGTGTGCTTGTAATCGCTATGTTTGTCGGCGCGTCC
>CAZDLQ010000183.1:0-2857 GCA_964506315.1 uncultured Oscillospiraceae bacterium | reverse complement strand
AAATCTCCTCAAAATACAGATAATAACAACACAATTTGTAATTTAAGGAGAAATGTATATATGAAAGCAACAGGAATAGTTCGAAGAATAGACGATTTGGGTCGGGTTGTTATTCCGAAAGAGATTCGCCGCACTATGCGGATTCGTGAGGGGGATCCACTGGAAATATTTACCGACCAAAACGGTGAGGTTATACTCAAAAAGTACTCGCCGGTGGGCGAGATGGGCAGCTTTGCCTCGCAGTATGCCGAGGTGCTGTCAAAGGCGACGGGGTTCACCACCGTGGTGTGTGACAGGGACCACGTGATTGCCGTTTCGGGCTCAATGAAAAAGGAGCTCTTGGAGCGGCGCATTTCCTCACAGCTTGAGGACCTTATGGAAAGCCGCAAAAGCTTTGTCGCCCAAAAGGGCGAGGCCGAATTTTTCCCAATCGAAGGGGTGCAAAAAGAGGCTTTTGCCGCATCGCCGATAGTGTCATCGGGCGACGTTTCGGGTGCCGTTTTGCTAATCCCCAACGGCCAAACCGAAATAACCGAGGGCGACAGCAAGCTGTGTAGCGTCGCAAGCGCCTTTTTAGGAAAACAAATGGAAGAATAGAAAAAAGCCGAAACAGCGCAGTGTTTTGAGTAACACTGCGCTGTTTTTCATTTTGCGCCGAGTGATAAAGATGCGAAAACCTTAAGATTTAATTAAAAAAACAAATAACTATTGAAAAAACAGGCGCGAGTGTTGTAAAATGAAAGCGTAAGGAAAACTTCTTACTACGTCAAAATCAAGGAGAGGGCTATGAAAAAAATTCTTGCGGCAGTTTTGCTGATTGCGACCATGCTGTGCGGCTGTGACCAAAAAGACGGCGCGAACACTTTGTCTATTGTGGGCAAAAGCGAACTAAAAAATTACAATACAAAAAATTTTTATAATGTGGCATTTGGCAGTGAGTTTTGGTACGATGACGGTACTGAAACGCTCTACTATTGCGATACCAAGTATAAAAACGATAAATTTACCTATGCGCTTGTGGCCGAAAAAGATGGAAAGCAAACGGTTATTTCACAAGAGTCGGCAAGCTGTATTTACGTATTTGGGGATAAAATTTACTTTTCAAACGATAGTGAAATCATCTCTATAAACAAAGACGGAAGCGGCCGTACCGTTCTCGGAAAAGCAAGTGCAGTTAACATTATTCCCTATTGGGACGGTATTTTGTATCGCAGTCACGATGATAACAAAATACATAAAATAACTAAAAACGGAAACGACATCGCGCTTGCAACCGAGCGAAAGGTTGCGCAGTTTATGCTCTACAACGGCCTTATTTATTACTGCGGTTACCCCGAAACTATGTCAACCAGCTACGAGCTGCGCTGTTTCGATATGGAAACGGGCTTGGATTATGTTGTGATATTTGACGAGGGTATTTCGCACTTTGACATTTACAACGACAAGTTTTTTATTTTAAATGAAAACGACGTTCTTGAAATTATAGATTTCAACAGTGACGTAAGCGAGAATGTACGCTATAACGTCTATGAAAATTTCTATCCGCGCAGTGACGGACTTTATTACTTTACAAAGGACACCGAGGATACGGTGTGCCTCGTAAAATACGATTACGAAACCGGAGAGAGTAAAACGGTTTATATTTCCGACCACAGTGAGTTTTTGTGCGGCCCGTTTATTTGCTCATCGGATTATATGTATGAAAAACCGTACGATGAATATATCGTGCGCTGGCAAAGTGGACAGCAGTCGTCGACAGCCCCGTCGACCGACAGTTCCAAGGACGAGTCGGACAAAAATTATAGCTTGGAGTCACTTGGCTACCATGCCGGAAACTTTGCACAAAGCGAGAGTAAATACTATTACATAGATTTTACTATCTTTTATTCTATTGACAAAAAGACCGGCAAGCGTGAAGAAATTGCCATAACCGATCAGGTGATGTATCGCGGCAAGGACAAGATATACGTGTACGAGGACGAAGACGTATTGCTCGCCCTTGACCTTAAAACCGATAAGCTGACGCGAATAAACGTTAAAGACTGCTTTGGCGAAAGTCTTTATACGCCCTGCATTTTTGAGGCGCCGGGAGGCTTTGTGGTAAATGAAGAAACGGTCGGAGATATTTATTTTGTCGACTCCGAGTTTAAAAAGAAAACGCTTTTAAACGTTCCCGACTGTCATTATATAGAGTTCATTCTTGATAATGATATTTATTATCTCGGCAGTGACTGGCACGTTTACAAGTACAACCTTGACACTAAAAAGGTCACCAAGGTAACAAGATATAAGGCCACCGCCTCGGGTGACGGCATTACCAGCGACGTTTTAGAATATCTCGGTGACGGAATGGTGCTTGTTTACGGTAACGATAACCTGCAAATACTTGATTTGGCAAGCGGTGTGATGCGCGCGCCCTACTCGCAGGATGCGGTAAAGAATTTTGAACATGTTGAAGCGACCTATGACGAGGATAATATCTATCTTCTTATTTGGGAGAACGCAAACACTTTCCGCTTAACTCAAATAGACCGCGAAACAGGTAAGCAAACAGGCACCGACTATAAAGAAACGGTAACCACTCTTGATACGGAATATCACGAGTATGGCGTGAAATTTGTCGGTGTCGATGACGAGTATCTTTACTTTGAGGATTTCTCGGATTATGAAAAGGGAAATCATTTTAGAATTAAAAAGAGCACCGACGTTAAGGAAAAGCTGTTTAACCATATGGGTGAGGAAATTTACTCAATAGATTATTATGAATAAGAAAAACGCCCAAGCGGTGAGGTTTGCATCGCTTGGGCGACTTGTTTTATACAGCTGAAGCCTCCCCTGTGCAAGGGGAGGTGGCACG
>CAZDLQ010000182.1:0-2871 GCA_964506315.1 uncultured Oscillospiraceae bacterium | reverse complement strand
AATAAGTAATAGTGAATAGTGAAGAAGTTGGGTGTTTACTTTGCTGATAAATAACAAAAAATCTAAATGCTGAATCGAATTTTTTATCTTCATTTATATTTTTCACAAAAACGGGGAAAGTATATAGTAGAAAATAAATGGAGGTAGAAAAATGTTTAAACACGAAAAGATGCTTTTTCACCCTGTGGCAGTGGAAAGACCCAATCCGCAGTATGCGGCGCTTTTGCAAGAACAGCTTGGCGGCGGCAACGGCGAGCTTAAGGCGGCCATGCAGTATATGTCCCAAAGTTTTAGAATTAAAGACCCCGAAATTAAGGATTTATTCCTTGATATTGCCGCGGAAGAGCTCGGTCACATGGAAATGGTGGCACAAACCATCAATCTTTTAAACGGTCACGACGTGGATGCTGAGAAGGTGCCGTCGGGCGAGATTCAGTCGCACGTGCTACTCGGACTTAATCCCGGTCTTATCAACGCGTCGGGTTATTCCTGGACAGGCGACTATGTAACCGTTACGGGTGATTTGTGCGCCGACCTACTCAGTAACATCGCATCCGAGCAGCGCGCCAAGGTGGTCTACGAATATCTTTACCGTCAAATTGAGGACAAAAAGGTGCGCGAAACCATCGACTTCCTTCTAAACCGCGAGGAAGCGCACAATCAAATGTTCCGTGACGCCTTTAACAAGGTGCAAAATTCGGGCTCCAACCGAGATTTCGGCACAACAAAAGCCGCTAAAATGTATTTTTCGCTTTCCGACCCCGGCCCCAACGCGTTTGCTACTGGAGAAACCGAGCCGGTATCCTTTAATAAGTAAAAAACAGCCGCTGAAGCGTAAGCTTCAGCGGCCTTTGTTTATTAAGGGTTTAATATGTTTATCTTTTCTTTTTTGAGCAGGAATGCAAACGCGGCGAGGGAAACGAGGCTGTCAAAGGCGTTACCGATGCCGAAAAGCAGGGCAACTGATAAAAGCGACGGTGTCCAAATCCCCGTCAAGTAAAGCACAAATGCGATGCCGTAATATACCGTGTTGGTAACCACTGACTCGAACAGCATATAACTCGTTTTTCCGAGTCCGTAAAAGATCGAATCAAATACGTTTTGAAACGCGTAAAGCACGTAAAATCCGATGAGGACAAGCACAAGGTCAAACAATTTATCAACATTTGTAAACTGCAAAACATTTGACATAAACGGCTTCCACACAGGTATACTTACAAGCCACAGCGCCGAAATGATGGCGGTTATGGCGAAATAACCAAGGGTGTTTTTGCCCACGTTTTGCTTGTCGACGGAGATTTCGCGCTTTATCAGCTCGCCCAGCTGAATAACGGGGAGCCGTAGCCAACCCCAAATAAAGTTGTTCGCCACCCAGTAGGTGCCTTGCTCGCCGACAACGTTGACCATTCGGGAAATCATAACCATATATGCGACGTTGCGAACAAGCGATTCAAGCCCCGAAATTCCGCCGACGCGCGCAAATTCCCTTGCCCAAGAAAAGCTCAGCCTGCCTTTGCCAAAAACCTTTACGTTTTCTTTTGAAAGAAGGGCGATGGATACGGCAAGCAAAATGAGGTTTACGATAATGTTTGAGTACCCTATTCCGTTTACGCCAAGGTTTAGAGATATGGGCAGGGATGATACAAGCAGTGTGTCGCAAATTAGGCACAGCAGCAGCCTTGCAAGCGTTAAAATATAAAGATATTTGCTTTTGTTTATCGTCACGAGGGCAACAAGCGCAAACTGCGTGAGAATCGAAAAGACGTTAGCGACGCTTTCGATGCGAATATAAGCGGCCGAGGCGTCGATGAGGCTCGTATTGGTTGCCATAAGCGACAAAAGAGGTCTTGCAAAGCAAACGATAACCGCTGACAGCACGGCATAGATAAGAAGCGCCATCAACATTCCGCTTTTCACGCGGTTTGAAAATTCTTTTTTGTCGGCTGCCACCTTGCCGATAAAGTAAAACAGCGGCAAAATGATCGCCTCGTTTATGATTTCGTAAATGAGATTTACCCACGACAGCTGTCCTGCGATAGAAAAGGAATACTCGCCCGGGAGAGTGCCGAGGAAAAACACTCGCACTGTGGTGTAGACGGCAGGCGCTAAGCCAAGCACAATAAGCGCAAAATAGAGCCTGTAATTTATGTTTCTAAGGGAAGTTTTTAGTTTTGATAACATTGGTTTTACCTCGCAGTTTTAGTGTTTACAGCAGTTTGAAGCGGTTTTTATCAAATTCCAAGAGGCCGTCGTCGCGCATTTTGCAAAGCTCGTTTGACATTGCGCTGCGGTCAACCGACAGGAAATCCGCAAGTTGTTGGCGGTTAAACGGAATGGTAAAGCTTGCGCTGCTTTGCCGCTGCGCCTGCTCGGATAGGTAAGAAATCAGCTTTTCGCGCGTTGTGCGCTGGGATATGTGCCCGAGCTTTTGCACAAGCCTTCGGTTTTTCTCGGAAATTGCAAAAAACATATTTTGCACAACCGCCGCGTGAAAACGGCAGGCCGAGCTGCAGGTTGTGAGTATGCGCTTTACGTCAAAAAATATCACCAAGCTGTCTTCTATTGCCACAACGTCGTTGACAAGCGCGCCGCTATCGGGCGCGGCGTACGCCTCGCCGAACATTTCGCCCACCGAAATCTCAGCAAGAATACTGCGGTTTCCCCAATAATCGTCCTTTTGAATGTGAAGTCTGCCTTCCACCAAAACGGTTATGTCCGACAGCCGCTCGCCCTGCCGAAAAACAAATTCACCCTTTTTGTAGCTTCTAAGCCGCGCGCCAAGACAGGACAGCATTGACTCAATTTCGTCCTCGCCTACGCCCGCGAACATTTGCGTCGTTTTTAAAATTTTTATATATTTTTTCATAAAGC
>CAZDLQ010000181.1:0-2874 GCA_964506315.1 uncultured Oscillospiraceae bacterium | reverse complement strand
GCTTTGATGCAGTGTACGGCGCGCGGCCGCTTAGAAGGGCGATAACCTCGCAAATTGAGGATATGATTTCCGAGAAAATTTTAAACGGAGAATTAAAAGAAGGCGACAGCGTGCTTTGCGATTTTGAAAACGGCGAATTTGTCCTTAAAAAATAAACTTTTAAAAGGAGAGAAACCTTCTCTCCTTTTTTATTTTTACAAAATTGTAAAAGTTTACCAAGGGGTAGAAATATGTAAAAATATATGTTATAATAAATAAAGTTTTTAGTAATAATTGCTTGAGGTTTTAAATAAAGATAAAAAAGACAAGCCATTATTTTTTTGAAAGGTTTTATTGTGTATGAGCAAAAGGGTGATTTCATACGGTATTTTAATTGCCTGTATATTTAGCTTTTTATTTTCTTGCAAGCCTGTAAATGATATAGAGTCCATAAGCTCGTCAGTAGCACGTCCTGAGCAAATTGTTGTTGGCTCGGCCAATGAAGGCGGTTATCCAAATTACGATTCAAGCATAACTTTTTCCGACGTTTCGGCCGATTTAACTTCGGTTATGCCTTCAAGTTCGGATAAGGAAAATGACGATTCCACATCCAAAAATTCGAGTAAAAGCTCTTCTAAGCAAACAACAACGTCATCAAATGCTCAAACCGAGACTACAACTACAACCACGTCAAGCACGCAGTCGGGTGGACAAACAGTTTCAGGTTCAAAGCTAAATTACAAAACAGTTAAGGCTGTTTGGATTTCGTACATAGACTTTGCGTCGATTTTAACAGGAAGAACTGAAAAGCAGTTTATAACAAGCTTTAAAAAGGTTTGTGAAAACTGTGTTGATTTTGGGGTAAATACGCTTGTTTGCCAGGTTAGAGTGTCGGGTGATGCTTTTTATCCGTCACAGTATTTTGCTTGGTCAAAAAACGTTTCGGGCACTATTGGAAAAGCGGTGAGCTTTAATCCGCTTGAAATAATGATAGATATTGCTCATGAATATAAGCTTTCATTTCACGCATGGGTAAATCCGTTTAGGGCGTATCTTAACAGCGAGGTCGCTTCGGTTCCAAGTACAAGCCAGTTCAAAAAATGGTATAACGATAGCAGTAAAAAAGGAAATAACGTTATATTGTATCAAAATAGATGGTATTTTAACCCGGGCGAGCCTGAGGTTAGAAGCCTTATCATAAACGGCGTAAAAGAAATTATAAACGGCTACGACGTTGACGGAATTCATTTTGACGATTACTTTTATCCGTCTCCCACTGCGGAATTTGATAAAAATACTTATGCCAAATACGGTGCAGGTAAAACACTTGAAAATTGGCGTCGCGATAACGTGTCAACTCTTGTAAAAGACGTTTATGATACCATCAAGAGTAAGAACAAAAACATTGTTTTTGGAATAAGCCCACAGGCAAATATAGACAATAATATGAATCAGCAGTATGCCGACGTAAAGCTTTGGTGTGCAAAAAACGGTTATATAGATTACATTTGCCCTCAAATTTACTACAGCTATAAGAGCGAAACGTTAAGCTTCCAAAGCACGCTTACCGCTTGGCAAAAGCTTGTAACGGCGTCAAACGTCGACCTTATGGTTGGTATTGCAAATTATAGAATAGGCTATAAAGAAGACACTTGGGCTTGCTTGGATAGAGATAACCATACCCAAAAAACACATCCAAACTGCGGAAAATACGGTTGGCAAACAGATACTGCATCCAAAAGTGATATTCTTGCAAGACAATATACCGATAGTATGAAGGTGTCAAAATGTAGCGGTGTATTTTTGTATAGATATGACGCGGTGTTCAATGTTGATAGCTTTTTCAAAGCAAGCGAATACGTTGCGAATGCTGTAGAGCAGGCAAAGGCGGAAATGCAAAATTTAAAGGAAGTATTTAAAAAGTAGGAGAATTTACTGATGAAAAGGTCGCAAAGAAGAATATCGGATAAAAAACTGATGGTAATTTTGCTTAGCGTTATTGCGTCGGTTATGGTCGTTTCCGTTTTAGCGGCCTTTTTCGTCCGTTTAGTAATGGATAATAATGGTACAAGCTCTTCATTAGCATCCTCGGAGATTAGCTCACAAATCACAAGTGACGACAATACGTTTTCATCTTCGATTACTCAGGTTGAAAGTGACGGCCTCGTATACGAAAGCGATGACGGCACTAATTTTAACGTTCCCGATGAGCTTCGAGCAGTTTATTTAAAGCCGGGAAAAGATTTCTTGCTTAAAACCACCGATAGTGTTGAAACTGTAAAAAAACAGCTTGATACCGCTTTAGATTCGACCAAAAAACTCGGCTTTAACAGCGTTGTGATTTTTACCGAAACGGCGCAGGGTGTTTTGTTTAATGACGGATATTTAAAAGCGGCACGTAGTGATTTTGATATAGTAGAATATGTTATTTCCGCGGCAAAATCGCGAAATATGTATTCTTACGTCGTATATCCTGTTTTGCTCCAAAAAACTGACGAGAAAAATAAGCTTGTATCGGATTTCTCAAGCGATACGATGGAAATAATAAAAAAACGTGCTGCTGCTTTTGCAAAAAAATATCAGCCGTCAGCGATAGTGTTAGATAATTATACTATTACAAAAAATGAAACCTTAGAGCTATTTTATAATTCAAGCAAAAGCTCAAAAACGCTCGAGGATTCCTTGCGTGAACAAGTAACGCTTGCTGTAAGAAATACCCGAAACGAGATAAGAAAAAACAACAACGTATCTCAGTGCGGATTTCTTGCACAAAGCGTTTGGGCAAATGCTTCGAGTAACTCAAACGGCAGTCAAACCGATGCCGATTTCCAAAGCTACGTAAACGGATTTGCCGATACGCGCGATTGGGTATTAAACGAAAAATTCAACTTTGTA
>CAZDLQ010000180.1:0-2876 GCA_964506315.1 uncultured Oscillospiraceae bacterium | reverse complement strand
CAAGAAGGGCGTTAAGTACACTGTAGTTATCCCCGACGAAAAGGTTAAGGGCACCAAGATTGCTGACTACGTTGGTAAGGAAGTTATTATGGGTATCCGCCCCGAGTGCATTAAGGACGACGAGCTCTTCCTTGCAAACGCTACAACCGGCATGATTAAGTGCAAGGTTGAAATCACCGAGCTTATGGGTGCTGAGACATATCTTTACATCAACTGTGAGGGTATTCAAATGACCGCAAGAGTTGCTCCCAAGACAAGCGTTATCAGCGGTGACGAGATTGAAATGGCAATCGATGCTAACAGACTCCACGTATTCGATAAGGAAACTGAGGCAATCGTTGTTTACTAAGAAATTAAAAACACCCTCGAATTCGAGGGTGTTTTTTTGTTTTACTATATTATGTTTAGAAAAAGCATACTAATCACGCCCGGCACCGAGCAGGTGGCCGCGGCGAAAACGGTGCAAAAATTTATTTGCAAAAGAGGAACGCTCAAAAGTCCTATAAGATAAACTGCCCCAAGCGACAGTAGCCCCGACAGCATAGAAAAAATCGAGGCGGAAAAAAGCCGCTTTTTTAAAGGCGGTGTGTGCTTTGCGTAAATAGAGGCGCAAAGAATGTAAATAAAAGCGCAAACTATAATGAATATAAGCTTTTCCAATGTCATTTTAAATCCCTCGCCGTCAGCTTACTTTTGGTGCGATGCTTAAATTCGCCTGCTTTGCAAGAATTAAAAGATGCCTGTACCGCGATAAAAGGGCGTGATGCTCGAAAATCAGCGAATCTATCATATCCGAGTCGGTTTCCCAGTCAAAGCATCTTTCAACACATTCAAGCTGCTGTAGGGTTTCTCGAATTTGCGCTGAAAGCTGTTCGTTTTCTAAAACCTTCGCCCTACTTAAAACTGCTTTTTCTTTCCTCGGTGCTAAAACCTGCTTTAAAAATGCGACGCTTTGCAATTAAATCTCTCCCCTGTGTAAGCTTTAAAACACTTGTAATATTTATATGAAATATTTTGAACAATATTTCTCTTTTTATTCCAAAAATGAGAGGAATCTAAAGAAAAAAACTAAAAAAAGGTTTACAAATTTAAGATAATAATATATAATGTGTAGTGGCATAAAAAAATACAAGTAAAGGTGTTAATAACAATGGAAATGAATATTAGAGACTTTTTCGTCCTTATGCTTCGTAGAATACTCTTTCTTATTTTGGGCGCTGCCATTGGCTTTGGCGCATTCTTTGCTGTAACCAAGGTTACTGAGGTTCCGCAGTACGTTTGCGAGATTACAATGGTTGTAAACGCTGACTCCGAAACAAGTGCTACACTCGGAACAATTAACGCATCCCGCGCACTTACCGAGTCTTATATTTCTATTATGAAGGATTTTGCTTTCGCTCAAAAAATCAAGGAAGCACTTCCCAAGGAAACCGATTATACGGTAAGACAAATTAACCGTTGCCTGTCGGCATATTCAAAGGACGATTCGCAAATTCTTGCCGTTACCGTAACAACAACCTCGGCTAAGGATAGCTATAATATTGCAAAGGTTATAGAAACCATCGCTCCTAATACACTTCGTCAGTATTTGGATAATACAGGTTCTATTCAGCCGCTCCTCAGCGCGTATGAACCTAAAAATCCTGAAGCATCAAATATAGGAATCAACAGTTTTCTCGGTGCAATCATCGGCTTTGTTATGGCAGTTTTGATTGTATTCCTTGTAGAAAAGCTTGATAAACGTATCCGTAGCGAAGAGGACATCATCTCGGTTACAAAATGTCCTATTCTTGGTATGATAAGTAGAGTTGAATAAGGCTTAAAGGAGAGAACTTGCAATGGCTTTAAAAAAGAAAAAACAGGGCAATCAAACTGATATTATAATCGGTAATAAACAAAGCTTTTTGTTTACCGAGGCATACAAATCACTTAGAACAAACGTGCTTTTCTCGCTTCCTAAGGACGGCTGTAAGAAACTTATCGTAACAAGCGCCCTTGCAGGTGAGGGAAAGAGTACCGTTTCAACTCACCTTGCCGCAGCACTCGCTGAGATGGGCGTAAGCGTTCTTGTAATTGACTGTGACCTTCGTCGCGGTAAAACACATAGACTCTTCGGCGTTAAGCGCAGCCCCGGTCTTGCAAACGTGCTTGCAGGCTTTGCTGATATTAACTCAGCAGTTCAAAAAACTTCGGTTGAGAACCTTTTCGTTCTCCCATCGGGCGTAGTACCGCCCAACCCTGCTGAGCTCTTGGCTTCCGGAAGAATGAGAGAGCTCATTGATGAGTTTGCTAAATCATTTGACTATATTATTTTGGATACCTCGCCTATCAACGTTGTATCCGACGCACTTCCCCTTGTAAATTTGGTTGACGGTGTTGTTGTGGTTGTTCGTCAAAACTACACCGATAAGGGCGCGCTTGAGCGTTGTATTTCTTCGCTTGAGTTTGCTGAGGCTAAGGTGCTCGGCGTAGTATTCAATGACGTTGAGAGTAAAAAGGCCGCTAAGGACCGTAGATACGGTTACTATAAGGGCGGATATTACAGCTACATTTCATCAAACAAAAAAGAAAACGAGCAGTAGAAACAAAAACCACGCGATTATTGCGTGGTTTTTCATTTTTGGGCATAGCCCTAACACTGCTGGCTGCGCATAAATGCGCTTTTTGCTTAACTGCCAGTCATGCATCTTATGCTTGCCACCAGTAAATTGATTGTTTACGGTGCTTGGCTCCCTCTGACGAGGGAGCTGTTGAGCGTTAGCGAAACTGAGGGAGAGAATAATATAACCCAAGATATTTTCTATGTTTTTTCTCTCCCTCCGTCTTTTTGCTTCGCAAAAATCCCGTTCTCACTGCGGTTCGGTCACCTCGCGGTT
>CAZDLQ010000179.1:0-2887 GCA_964506315.1 uncultured Oscillospiraceae bacterium | reverse complement strand
TTTTTATTTTGCAATAGCATTATCAAGTCCATAAATTATTGCGGCAAGGGTTTTTATACCTAAAATCAGCGCATCTATCGAGATTGCCTCGTCGCTTTGGTGCGGTCCGCCGTGTCCCTTGGGTAGACCCAGCGTAGAAATATCAAACGGCGCGCTGTGGTTTATGGCGTAGGCGTTTTTAAGCCGCCTTGCGTACGTGCCGCCAAAGGTGAGATACGGCTCGGCGTCGGGAAGCGCACAAACCTCTCGGCAGGCATCTAAAATAACGCGGCTCTCGGCGGCATCGCGCGGGAGCAAAAAGCCCTCGTCGTTTGTATATGTCACAACATCAAAACCAAGCTCGTCAAGGTTCTTTTGCGCGTTTTCAATGATAGCCTTGCCCGAAGTTTCGTTTCCGTATCTAATGTCAAGCGTAAAGAACAGGCATCCGTCGTCTAAAACCTTTACAATGCCGTTTACGCAGGTAAGATTACTAAACACGCCACGGCTTGCAACGCCCAAATTCTCGCCGTAATAGCCCTCAATGCACTTTGCAAAATTAGAGAGAATTTCGCGGTCACGCGCGGAAATTTTACTGTTTTCACAAAGCTCAACCGCCGCCTTGTATGCGGCGTTTTCCGAGCCCTCGGGATAAGCCGCGTGCGAGGTTATGCCCTTGAAAACAAGCTCCTCACCGCCGAGCGTAACGTCAACGCGGTCAAGCACCACGTTGTAGGCGCGGCCGCCCTCAAACTTAGAAATTTTCTCAAATGGCAAACGGCTTTTAACGTCTATGTGCATAATGCCTTTTTCGCCAAGACTCACGGGAAAATCGCTGTCGGGAATTACGCTTATATACGGCATTTTCTCGTTTTCAACAAACGAAAGAATGTCGGGCATACCCGTTTCCTCGCTGCCGCCAATGTAAGAGGTGATGCGGCTTTTGGGGAAAATGCCTGCTGATTTGAGCGCCGCGAGCGCGTAAAGCGAACCAATTACGCCTGCCTTGTTGTCACCAACTCCGCGTCCGTACAAAATGCCGTTTTCCTCAAGCGGAGTAAACGGCGCGGTCTTAACCCAGTCGTCGTTTACGGGTACAACGTCGGCGTGACCGAAAAGCCCAATGCCGTCACCCTCGCCGCCCGATACAAAAACGGCGTATCCGCGCTCGCTTTTAACCTCAAGGTCAAAGCCGTGCGCGCCGTATAGCTCGCGCGCTTTAAGTAGCGCATCGTTTACCTCTTTGGAATAAGGGAACTCGTCCTTGCCCTCTATAGAGATTGAGGGAATGGACGCGAGCGCGCAAAGATCATTTACGATTTTGTCGCGATTTTTATCAATAAATTCAAAAGCCTTGTTAAGAGATGTGTTCATTTTATTCGCCCCTGTTCTTTCTCATAGCCAAAAAGTCCTCTAAAATTATAACCGCCGAAACGGCGTCAACCGTTTGCTTGCGCTTACTGCCGCGCACGTCGTTCATACTAAGATAGGTGTGCGCGAGCATGGTGGTGGCGCGCTCGTCACAAAGCGAAACGGGAATTTTCTCGTCAAGCGCACGAAATACCGCGTCGGCAAAGCCACGGCAAGCGTCGGCACGCGCGCCCTCACTGCCGTCCATATTTTTGGGCAGTCCGACCACGATGTGCTCGGCGCCAAGCTCAAGCGCTTTGGCACGAACCTTTTGTACGCGCTTTTCAAAATTATATTCGGTTATAACGCAAACGGGGGAAGCGAGCGTTTCGGTCTTGTCGCAAATGGCAATACCTGTTCTTGCCTCGCCGCTGTCAACGGACATAATGAGCATAACTTTTCTCCTTTGTGATGTGTTAGGCAAATATATTATATCCTATTTCGCGCCGTTTAGCAAGGCGCAACTTGGGGTATATTAGTATAAAAGGAGTGAAAAGCGTGAAAATGAAGGAGATTTTTAGCGCCCGCCGCGAGCTAAAAAAGGCGGCAGGCAAGCTTGAATATTATTTTTTTACCACAATGCTGCTGTCAGCGTTTTTGCTTTGCGCAGTTTTGGTAATTGGCTTTGACGCCTTTTTTAAAAGCGAGCCTGTTAAGAGCGCCTACACACAGCTTTTTTCAAAAAGCATTTCAAGCGCCGCCGCTCTTAACCTCGGCACGCTTCCCGAGTTTACCGCCGCTATGCTCAAAGCGGTGAACGGCGCACTTTTTACGCTGTTTGAAAACGCGCCGTCGGCGGTTTGCTTTGGCGCGGCGGCAGTATTTTTGCTTTGCCCTGTCTATCAAGGGACGGTACGCTACTGCGCTTATCTAATAGAGGAGCGCCGCCCCCTGCCGCTTGCGGCGGTGCTTTTTTATTTCACCAAGCCGTCGCTTTACTTTTCGTCGGTTTGGCTCACGGTTAGAATAGCGGCAAAAAAGCTTGCCGTGACGGTAGTGTTTTTACTGCCGCCCGCCGCAGTTTTCCAAGTCGGCTCGGTTTTTAACTCGGTTTATTTTGGACAGCGTGCGCTCGGCGGCGCGCTTCAGCTGCTTGCACTTGTGCTTTTTGTGCTGTCAATACTGCTTTGCGCGGTTTTCTTAAATAGGTTTGCGGCAGTCAGGTATCTTTTTGCGCTCGGCGGAAGGAAAAAGCTGTTTCGCGCATCCGTGCGCCTTACCAAAAACCGCCGCACTTGGCTGCTCGGCGCGCGGCTCGCGCTTTTAGTAAATTTACTGCCTGCGGTTTTAATAATTCCAGCGCCGATGTGCCTTACAAGAGCCCTGAGCGGCGAGGGGCTCTTAATAAAAACGCTTCTAAAAGAGAATAAAAAGAGGACGGCAAACGGGGCTTAAAGCAAAATTTTGGTTAAACACTTGACAATCGAGGACAACTGTGATAATATAGATAAGCGCCTAAAAAGGCGCGACCTTTTGTGCGCTGTTAGCTCAGCTGGAT
>CAZDLQ010000178.1:0-2933 GCA_964506315.1 uncultured Oscillospiraceae bacterium | reverse complement strand
TATTCAAAGAATTCACGGCAAGACCGCTCATAGCGGAAGAGAGCCCGAGTGTGCACAGGAGAAAAAGAAGCTGATGGAAAAAATCGGCGAGATGGAAAATAAGCTTAAAGAGGCAATAGAAAAAGAGGATTTTGAAGGGGCCGTTAAAATCCGTGACGAGCTAAAAGAGCTTAGAGGTCAAATTTAAAGGAGGAAATGAAAATGAACAAATGGTTTGAAATAGAAAAAAACACAAACGATAGCGCCGTTGTTGTAAGCACAAGAATTCGTCTTGCAAGAAATCTTTGTAACGTTCCATTTCCCGATAAAATGACGGATGAGCAAAGGCTCGATTTGATTAGTAAGGTTGAAAATGCCTTAAAGGGCGAAAAGTTTGCTAAAAACGTAACCTTAAAAAAGATTATGATGGATGAGCTTGATCCAATTTGCGCAAACGCAATGGTTGAGCGTAGAATTATAAGTCCGCAATTTGCGGCAAACCGTAAGGCGCGTGCGCTTTTTATATCGGAAGATGAAAGCGTAGCGGTATTGGTTAACGAGGAAGACCATATTAGAATTCAGGTGCTTTCTTCAGGCTCGGATTTGCCTGTTTGTCTTAAAATCGCAACCGAAATTGATACCGTTTTAGAGAAAAAGCTCGGCTTTGCATTTGATAATGTTTTAGGATATTTAACACAGTGCCCCACAAATCTCGGAACAGGTCTTCGTGCGTCGGTAATGCTTCACCTGCCAATGCTTGAAAACAAGGGAATGATTGAAAGCATTGCAAATACAGTTTCAAAGCTTGGAATGACCGTTAGAGGTTCAATGGGTGAGGGCTCGGCATCACAGGGCGCCTTGTATCAAATTTCTAATCAGGTCACACTCGGAATTTCGGAGCAAAATGCAATTGATAATTTAATGAGCATAGTAAATCAAGTAATAATAAAAGAGCAGGATTTAAGAAAAAAAGCCTATGAAAATGATTCAATTTCTTTAAATGATAAGGTTTATAGAGCATACGGACTGCTTTCTTCGGCAAGACTCTTGTCAGGAGATGAACTGCTTAAACTCTTATCAGTTATTAGACTTGGTACTTCAATTGGAATTTTAAAAACAAATATGGCGGTTTTAAATGCGCTGCTTTTTGAAACGGGAGCGTACGGACTGAGCTATGCTTACGGCTCTAAACCCGATGCAAAAAAACGTGATGAGCTTAGAGCAAATATTGTTAGGGAAAAGATAACCGCCTAATCGGGAGGTAGAAATATGTTTGTATTTAGAGGATTTACTCAAAAGGCGAATAAAGCCTTAAATTCGGCAATTGAGCTTGCGCAAGAGCTTGGTCACACATATATCGGCAGTGAGCATATCCTTGGCGGAATTTTAAAGGAAAACGATTCTTACGCGGCCGAGATTTTAAGTAACTTTTCGTTAAGCTACGATGAGCTATATGAACAGTTAGAGCTTGATGTTGGCAAGGGAATGCCTACAAGTCTTACTTCGTCGGATTTTACTCCGAGAACAAAAAGAATATTAGAAACGTCAACTATGCAGGCTCGAAAAATGGGGCACAGCTTTGTTGGAACCGAGCATCTTTTAATTGCAATTCTCATCGAAAAGGATTGCTATGCCGTTAGATATATTGAGGTATTTAACAATAATACTAACGAACTATATAAGCAATGTATGGATGCGCTAAGCTGTGAAGACGGCGACAAAACCGATGCTGTAGCTGAAGCAGGCGGTCACAAAAAGGAGAAAACCAACACAAAAAATCTTGACGAGTTTTCACGTGACCTAACCCTTGCAGCAAAAAACGGTGAGCTTGACCCTGTGATTGGTAGAGAAACCGAAATTGAAAGAGTTATTCAAATACTTTCAAGACGAACAAAAAATAATCCCTGCCTTATAGGAGAGCCCGGTGTTGGTAAAACTGCGATTGCCGAGGGCCTTGCACAAAAAATTGTTGCGGCTGAAGTACCCGAAATATTAAAGAATAAGCGCGTCGTGACGCTTGACCTTACCTCAGTGCTTGCGGGCACAAAGTATCGAGGCGATTTTGAGGATAGAATTAAAAACGTTATTGCTGACGTAAAAAAAGCAGGTAACGTAATATTGTTTATTGACGAGATACACACTCTTGTCGGCGCAGGTGCTGCCGAGGGTGCTGTTGACGCTGCAAACATCTTAAAGCCCTCGCTTTCAAGAGGAGAAATTAAGCTTGTTGGCGCCACAACGATAAACGAGTACCGTAAGTATATCGAGAAGGACGCGGCATTAGAGCGTAGATTTCAGCCTGTTGTCGTTGATGAGCCTTCCGAGGAAGAAACCGAGCAAATTGTGCTTGGTCTTCGAGATAAATATGAGGCGCATCACAAAATAAAAATCACCGATGAGGCAATTAAATCGGCGGTTAAGCTTTCAGCAAGATATATAAACGATAGATTTCTTCCCGATAAGGCAATTGACCTTATTGATGAGGCGGCATCACGTGTAAAGATAAAAAACTTTACAGCACCGCCTAACCTCAAAGAACTTGAAAATAAGCTTGTAGAGCTGTCAAAAGAGAAAGAGGAGGCCGTAACAACGCAGGATTTTGAGCGTGCGGCAAAAATTCGCGACGAAGAAAACGAAATTCGCGCAAAGCTCGACGAGGCAAAAAGTAGCTGGAAGAGTGATAGCGAAAATATTAAGAACGAGGTCACAAGTGAGGATATTGCGGGTATTGTGGCGCAAATAACAGGTATTGATGTTTCACAATTAAGCCGTGAGGAAAGTGAAAGACTATTAAAAATCGAAGAAATTCTTCACGAGCGTGTAATTGGTCAAAACGACGCTATTTCGGCTGTTGCAAGGGCTGTTAGGAGAAGTCGTGTTGGTCTTAAAGACCCAACAAGACCGATAGGCTCGTTTATTTTCCTCGGACCGACAGGTGTCGGAAAAACCGAGCT
>CAZDLQ010000177.1:0-2934 GCA_964506315.1 uncultured Oscillospiraceae bacterium | reverse complement strand
AAAACAATCCCCCAGTTTCGCTGCGCTCAACAGCTCCCTTTACACAAGGGAGCCTACGGATTTTACCGATTTTCTATCTATTCCAGCGCTCGATGCGCCACTGAAGCGGCGAGAGGCCCGTTTCCTCACGGAAAAGCTTTCCAAAATAGCTCGGGCTATCAAAGCCGCAGTTTTGCGAAATGACCTCAACGCTGTCGCTACTATGCCGAAGCATCTCCTTGGCCTTAGCGATGCGGATCTTCTTAAGCTCAGCAATAACCGTTGTCTTGCAGTTCTCCTTGTAATAATGGCAAAGCGAGTAGCGGCTCATTCCAACCGCCTCGGCAATTTCCTCTAAAGTGAGCGGCTTTGAAAAGTTCGCTTCCAAAAACCTTTTTATCCTAACCGCCACAGGCTCGGACGGGGCAAAAAGCGCGTGAAGCCACGAAACCAGCCAGGCGTACCCCTCAGCCGAGCGTGTAAACACCGTACTGTTGCCCATACAAAAGGCGCAAAGCGCCCTTGTTGACGCCACCATACTCGGCGACGAGCTAAAGGTCCAATATTCCGAAGCCTTGTAATAATCAAGCACGCTATCGGCGCCGAGAAAGGTTATCCAAATGGTCGAAAATTTTTCACCTGCCGCTTTATAAGAGTGCGCAACACCCGGGCGCATAAAAATGCCCTCGCCCGCCGAGAGCGAGAAAACCTTATCCCCAACCGTGAAAACGCCCTCTCCGTCGGTCACTAAAAGAAGGTGATTAAACTTCATTCCGCGCGGGCGGTCAACCGCGTTTTGATTTTTAAGCTCGCCTGCCGTACACACGACAAAAGGTATCGGAGTGGGATTTTTAATGTATTTTTTTCTAATTTCTACAAACATAAGCAATATCCTTATAGTTTTACAATATATTTTCATTGATTTTGCATAAAAAGTGCAATATAATTATATCAAACAATAATTCCTTTGTAAAGGAAATTTAAAAAAGGAGCAATTAAAATGAAAAAATTAAGAGTTGCACTTGTTGGTATGGGCGTTCGCATGAAGGACCATGAGGACGTTATCGCAAAAATGGACGACGTTGAGGTTGCCGCTTTTGCCGAGATTAGAGAGGACAGACGCGCCGAGGCCGCTGCAAGATGGCCCGAGGCAAGAGTTTACAACTCCTACGCCGAGCTTATTGATGCCGAGAGCCTTGACACAATCGACGCTATTATGATTTCGGTTGAGCCTACAGCACACGGCGACTGCGAGCTTAAAATCGTTGAAAAGGGTATCCCCTTCTTTATTGAAAAGCCCCTTAACATCGACATTGAAACCGCTGAAAAGGTTCTCGTTGAGGTTGAGAAAAAGGGCCTTATCACTTCGGTTGGCTTCCAAGATAGATACTTAAACGTTATGGAAATTATCAAGGAAGAATTACCTAAGCACAAGAGCGGCGGACTTGTTTACGGCGCTTGGGTTGGCGGCACACCTAAGGCTTGGTGGTGGCAAAAGAAATCTACCTGTGCAGGTCAGCTTGTTGAGCAAAGTATTCACCTTCTTGACGGTCTTCGTTGGCTTTACGGCGAGCCTCTCTCGGTTTACGCCGTTGCTAACCAAGGTATGCAAATCCCCGGTGTAGACGCAAGTGAAGAGTACGACACCGACGACCACTCGACCGTTGTTCTCCGCTTCCCCGGTCACGTTACCGCTACCCTCGTCAGCGGCTGCTACGTAAAGGTTAAGCCCGAGGGTTACAGCCTGCGTCCCCGTTGCGGTTTTGAGATTTCACTTGACGATATGGTGCTCGATTACAGACTTCGTAAGAACCTTATCATCACCACTCGCGAGGAAATTCGTGACATTCAGGCACACGACGGCGAGAATACTTTAAGATGCGACCGCGCATTCTTTGACGCTGTAATGACAGGTGACAAGTCACTTATCCGTTCACCCTACAGCGACGGTATGAAGACTCTCCGCCTCGGCTTTGCCGCCAACAAATCTATGGAAACCGGCGAGGTTATCTATTTTAACAAATAAGTGAGGTAAGCACTATGCGACTTAGTGTATGTATGCCCATATTTTTTGAGGGGCTTCCCATTCACGAGGCTATTAGAGAAGCCGCCAAGCTCGGCTTCGACGCCGTTGAAATGTGGAAAATGACCGACGTTGATTTTGAAGAAACCAAAAAAGCGCTTGACGAAACGGGTGTTGAGTTTGTTGCAATTTGCACCGACTATCCGAGAGTCAATACCGAGGCCGATTTGGCGCCTTACCTTGAGGGCGTTAGAACCGCCTGCGAAAAGGCTAAGAAGCTCGGCATCAAAAGGCTTATCTCGCAGGTCGGCTACGACACGGGCGAGCCGCGCGAGGTTCAGCGCGCCCATATAGTTAACGGTCTAAAAAAGGCGGCCGAGATTTTGGAAGAGTACGACATTACCATCGTTGTTGAGCCGCTTAACACTCTCGTAAACCACAAGGGTTATTTCCTGTGGTCCTCTACCGAGGCGTTTGACATTTTAAGAGAAGTCAACCATCCTCTTATTAAGCTTTGCTATGACATTTATCATCAGCAGGTTATGGAAGGCAACATTCTTTCAAACGTTTTAGGTAACCTTGACCTTATCGGTCACTTGCACTCGGCAGGCTGTCCCGGTAGACACGAGCTGCAGTTTGGCGAAAACGACTACAAGCGTATTTTCGAGGAAGTTGAAAAGGCAGGCTACACAGGCTCCTGCGCCCTTGAATACTTCCCGCTGCTTGACCCCATCGAGTCACTCAAAGAGGCTAAAAAAATTTACGGATAGTACTAATCCTTCCAATTTATACTATTAGTAAAGAAAAACACTCCAAAACCGCAGGTTTTGGGGTGTTTTTTGTCGGCGTTTATACTCCATCGAATGTTTATTTAAATAATGTAGGGACCGTTCTCGTTGTGACTCGGTCACGGCTCGGCTCTGACAATCCAC
>CAZDLQ010000176.1:0-2972 GCA_964506315.1 uncultured Oscillospiraceae bacterium | reverse complement strand
TATGGTGTCAACCTTTCTTACGTCAAGGCGAACCGAAGCGTAGTATTTAAGCGCTCTACCGCCGGGGGTGGTTTCGGGGTTGCCGTACATAACGCCAACCTTTTCACGAAGCTGGTTGATGAAAATTACAACGGTGTTTGAACGTGAAACAAGCGGAGTGAGCTTTCTAAGTGCCTGGCTCATAAGTCTTGCCTGCTGACCTACGTGGCTGTCGCCCATTTCGCCCTCAATTTCCGCCTTTGTGGACATTGCGGCAACCGAGTCAATTACAACAACGTCAACCGAGCCTGAGCGGATAAGCATCTCGGCAATCTCAAGAGCCTGCTCACCCGAGTCGGGCTGTGAAACCAAAAGCGAATCAACGTCTACACCGAGGTTTGCGGCATAGATGGGATCGAGCGCGTGCTCAACGTCAATAAATGCAACGATGCCGTCCTGCTTTTGAGCCTCGGCCGAAATGTGAAGTGCAACGGTGGTTTTACCCGAACTTTCCGGTCCAAAAATCTCAACGATTCTTCCGCGGGGCACACCGCCTATACCAAGTGCGATATCAAGCGAAAGCGAGCCTGTGGGAATAGACTCAACGTTCATTACGCTTCTTTGACCGAGGCGCATTACCGCACCTTGACCGTATTTCTTTTCAATGTTGGTAAGCGCAAGCTGAAGCGCTTTTTGCTTATCAAAGCTACTGCTTTTGTTATCCTCAACCTGCTTTGCAATTGATGTTCTTGCCATTTTAATTTCCTCCCTTTATATAAAACAATTTATTTACTTACTTTGTAGCGGCTACCGCGCGCCTATGACCGCTAAAATCTTTTTTCTCGACAGGGCACTCAAAGCCTGCATCGAGCATGATTTTTATTACGGCGTCGGCCTGCTTGTAGCCTACCTCAAAGGCGAGCGCGCCGCCTTTTTTTATTTTATCGTAGTATTTTTTACTGATTTTTCTATAAAACTCAAGTCCGTCATCGCCGCCGAAAAGCGCACTGTGAGGCTCGTTTAAAACCTCTTTTGAGAGGGTGAGCATCTCGTCGCCCGTTATGTACGGCGGATTGGAAACCACAAGGTCAAGCGGCGGTAGTTTTTTTATTAAATCAACCTTAAACATATCCTCGTTTACTGCCGTAAGCCTTCCGTTTGCCTGTTTTATGTTTTTTTCAAGATATTTGTACGCTCTTTTAGATTTTTCAACGGCTATACCGTGTGCGCCAGTTTCAAGTGCAAGTGTCACCGCGATGCATCCGCTACCGCTACCTAAATCAGCAAAAACGGCGTCTTTTTTACCCTCTAAAAGCTCTTTTGCAAGCTCGACTACGGCAAGGGTATCCTCACGCGGAATTAACACTCCGCGTCCTACCTCAAAACGACGGCCTGCAAACTCCCAAAAGCCTAAAACGTACTGCATCGGCTCGCCGTTTTTAAGGCGGTTTAGTTTGCCTAAGAAGGTCTTGGCCGTGCCCTTTTCTATCTCGCGCTCGGGAAAGGCCAAAAGCTGTGCTTTTGAAGCGCCGAGCAGCTCGGCGGCGAGTATAAAGCCCTCGTTTTTATAATCACCGAGGCCGTTTATTTGCCCCAAAAGATCTTTAAAGGTCATTACCATTCGGCCTCGCTTTTTTCCTCGGGCAATACGGCATTGATGGCCGCAATTGCAATTTCAAGCTGTGAGTCGTCAGGCTCGCGAGTGGTTAAGCGTTGCAGCCAAAGACCAGGTGCCGAAATAATTCTTGTAAGGGCATTGTCGTGTCTACCGACAAGCTTGATAATCTCATAAGTTACGCCGACGATTACGGGAACGGCGGCAATTCTAAGTAAAAACCTGTAAAGCACGCCTATATCGGCAGGTACTGCCAAAAATGCAAGTATGCTTATGATAAGCACGATAAGTATAAACGAGGTGCCGCAACGGGGATGAAAACGCGAGTGCTTTTTAGCGTTTTCTACGGTAAGCTCCTCGCCCGATTCAAAGCAGGCTATGGTTTTATGCTCAGCGCCGTGGTACTCAAAGGTGCGTCTTATATCGGGCATAAGCGCCACAAGAGCGATATAGGCTATGAAAACGGCGATTTTGATAACTCCCTCGGCTACTGCAGTAAATGCGCCAAGCGAGAAAATAAATCTATTAAACAGGTTTACAAGAAAGGTTGGCACAAACACGAAAAGCGAGATTGCAAGCGCCACGCCGAGCACCATACCGATAACGCCGATTACTGCAAAAAGCTTATCGCCGAATTTTTCGGTGATGAATTTTTCAAATTTACTCGGCTCGGTGTCCTCTACCTCTTCCATTCCCGAAAGCTCGGCCGAGCGCATAAGCGATTTATAACCGAGTATCATAGTTTGAACAAAGTTTACAACGCCGCGAATAACGGGAAACTTTAAAAACTTGGGAAATTTCTTATCGCGATTATCCTCAACGTCCTCTACGACAATGCTTTTATCGGGAGTTCTTACCGCCATTGCCGTTTTACTCGGACCACGCATCATAATTCCCTCAATGAGTGCTTGTCCGCCTATCGAGGTTTTAAACTTTGGGCACTCACTGCCCTTACTGCATTTACTCATACTAAATTCTCCTTTTCTCCCTCGCTGATAACAGGGAAGCTGACGGTTACGGTGGTGCCGACGCCGAGCTGGCTTTTAATCTCAAACGTTCCGCCGAGTGCCGCCACAATTTCGTCAACAACCGCAAGACCGATTCCCGAGCCACGCTTTTGGTGGTTTGATTTAAAGAATTTCTTTTTAATCTTGGGAAGGTCGTCGGCGCTGATTCCGCATCCCTTATCGGAAATGCTTATATAAATTATTCCGTACTCCTCATAGGCGGTAACGGTAATTTCGCCGCCCGATTCGGAATATTTTATTGCGTTATCAAGAATGTTTACAAAAACCTGTCTAATTCGGTTTTTATCGCCGAGAACCGCCGAAAGATTCTCAGGGCCGTTATAATTTAGGCTTATTCCCTCACGGTTTGC
>CAZDLQ010000175.1:0-2973 GCA_964506315.1 uncultured Oscillospiraceae bacterium | reverse complement strand
CCGCAGTCACTTACAAACACACTCGGCGAGTACCTCGCTGAAAAGGGACTTACTCAGCTTAGAATTGCCGAAACCGAGAAATACGCTCACGTTACATTCTTCTTTAACGGCGGCGTAGAAAAGGTTTCCGAGGGCGAGGATAGATGCCTTGTGGCTTCTCCCAAGGTTGCAACCTACGATATGAAGCCCGATATGAGCGCGTTTGAGGTAACCGATAACGTTGTAGAGCGTATCGAAAGCGGTAAATATGACGTTATTATTTTAAACTACGCAAACTGCGATATGGTGGGTCATACAGGCGTTTTTGAGGCGGCTGTAGAGGCTGTAGAGGCAGTTGATACCTGCGTAGGTAGAGTTGTGGAGTCGGTAGAAAAAATGGGCGGCGCTGTGCTTATCACCGCCGACCACGGAAACGCCGACCACATGCGCGAGGAGGACGGCAGTCCCTTCACCGCACACACCACAAACCCCGTTCCGTTTTGTGTTGTGGGTTACCCCTGCACACTTCGCGAGGGCGGCGTGCTTGCTGACATCGCTCCCACAATGCTCAAAATCTTAAATTTAGAGCAGCCGGTTGAAATGACAGGAAAGAGCATTATACTCTAAAAAAAGCAAAGTAGAGCCAAAAATTTGGCTCTACTTTATTTTTTATATAAAGACACTTGATTTTTGGAAAAATAACGGGTATAATGTAATAAAGAATGAATTTTATGGGAGGATTTATATATGAAAAAGGTATTATCACTCATTGGATTACTTGCTCTTATTGCAGCAGCAGTCGGAGGAATTCTTTATTACCTCAAAAAACGTCGTGACGAGGAAGAGGAACAAGAGTTTTGTTTTGACGATTTCGATTATGACGATTTTGATCTTGATTGTGACGATTGTGATTGCACCGAGGGCTGCGATTGTGACGCTCCCGCACAGGATGCTGAATAATTAAACCAAACAAAAATGCCGTTTCCGAAAGGAAACGGCATTTCTATTTTATGCCTATAGGTCTAAAAAATAAAATTTTAATGAGCAAAATAGAGCAAACAAAAAGCCTCCATTGTAAAGGGAGGTGGATTTTGCCGTAGGCAAAAGACGGAGGGATTGTAAGATAAGTAAAAATCAATAATAGAAAATCCCTCAGTCACCTTCGGTGACAGCTCCCTTTACAAGGGAGCCTAATTCGCACACTGGTTTTTAGGAGTTGTGCAAATTACTATGTTGTTGGTGTTCTTGACTATGCAAAAAATTCTTTTAAAATTCCTCTTGAGAATAGGGAAGCGGCATTAACGAACTTGTCAAAGTTTACGTCGGCATCGGCATCCGCACCGTCGGAAATAACTCTTATAACCGCGCAGGGAACACCTGCTTCAAAGCAGGCCTGCGCCACCGCCGCGCCTTCCATTTCAACACAGGCAACACCGTCAATGTGGCCTTTAATCCAGTCTTTTCTCGCACCGTCGCTTATAAACTGGTCGCCCGATGCAATGACGCCGCTATGTACACTCGGCAGGGTAATGCCGACGCTGTCATAGAAGGAAGCAATTTCACTGTCCTCACGCGATTTTTCGGCAAATTTAATAGCTGCCGCCTTGCACCTTTTAGAAAGCTCCTCGTCGCAAGGAATGTTTGAAATATTAAGTAGCGGAATTCTAAAAATGTCGTTATCGGATAAGTAAAAATCGTGCTGAACACAGCCTGTGCCGACTACAATATCACCGATTTTAATATTATCTTCAAGACCGCCTGCAATTCCGCAAAAAACAACACAGTCAACCTTGAACCTGTCAATGAGTAGCGCAGTCGTAACAGCGGCGGCAACCTTGCCGATTCTCGAAACCACCGCAACAACATCGGTTTTGCCGATTTTGCCGCTCATAAACTCCCTGCCAAAGAGGTTTTGTGAGCTTTTTCCCTCAATTTCCTTTTCTAAAACGCCAAACTCCTCAGGCATTGCACATATTATTCCGTAAACCATAGCTTGTCCTCTCTAAACACAAATTTTGTCCTTGATATCGTTATAAATTTCTTCGCCGATGCCGCTAACCTCTTTGATTTGCTCTATGCTCTCAAAACCGCCGTTTGCGGTGCGGTATGCAATTATGCTAAAAGCCTTGCTTTCTCCAATGCCCGCAAGGGTGCAAAGCGTTTCAATATCCGCAGTATTTATGTTTACCTTGCCGTCCTGCACACTGCTGCCGCTTGTAGATACGTAGCTAATGTCAACCTTGCTGTTTACGGGTACAAGACTGTTTGCATAGTAAACGCAGGTTAAAATAATGCAAATTACAGCAACTGTGCAAAGGAAAAACACGGTAAAATCAAACTTTCTCGGACTATCAACAAAAACGTCCTGCGGTGTTATTTCCTGCACGGCCACCTCGGCGCTTTTAAAATAATCTTCGAATGAAATTTTGTTTTGCGCCATAACTTAATTTTCCGTCATTTTAATAAATTCGGCCTCATCGACGACCGTAACACCAAGCTCCTGAGCCTTTGTAAGCTTTGAGCCTGCATCCTCGCCCGCAAGCACGTAGGATGTCTTCTTGGAAACGGATGAAGCCACCTTGCCGCCCAAATCGACGATTATTTTAGCGGCCTCGTCACGCGTGTAGGTAGGTAACTTACCTGTTAAAACAAAGGTAAGTCCCTCAAATTTGGTGCCCTTTTGCTCAATAGCGTGCACCATATTAACGCCGTACTCTTTTAGCCTGTTTATAAGATTTACCGACTCGGGCTTACTGAAAAAGTCAATTAAGCTTTTTGCCATTTCTACGCCGACACCGTCAATTTGTGTTAGCGTGTCAAAATCCGCCGTCATAATAGCGTCAATAGAAGGTAGCGCATCTACAATAAGCTCGGATATTTTTTGCCCGATATGCCTAATTCCCAAAGCGGTAATAAGGCTTGAAAGATCACGCTTTTTGGAGTCTTCAATAGACTTTATAAGGTTCTCGGCCGACTTTTTGCCAAAACCCTCTA
>CAZDLQ010000174.1:0-2986 GCA_964506315.1 uncultured Oscillospiraceae bacterium | reverse complement strand
GCTCACCGATTGGGTATGCCTTGGCACACTTTACTCGGGTGGCGAGGTTAATTTGGACGTAATTTTGGACGTCCCCGTAGAGCTTGACAATAACTATCAAAACCAAATCGGCTATCTTGATTGGGAATTTATGATTGAAGAATTCCCCGTTGAAGATAGCGATCCCAAACCGCCAAATACGGGCGAAAACTCGCAAATGTGGATATGGTTTGCGGTTATGCTCTGCTCTATTGCAATAATGATTATCCTTTTGTTATGGCGTAAAAAGGATAAAGAAAAGGAAGAAAAAGCTACCCAACGCTAAATAAGGAGGAACAAGGCGTGCAGTCTAAAGCAAAAAGCAAAACCTATAAAAAAATAGCCTTAGCACTTAGCTTGTGCGCTCTTGTTATTTGGGCAATTCTCGGCACAGGCGTGTCACTTGCGTGGTTTACCGATTCGTCACCGCATATCAATAACATTTTTCATTTTGCGGATTTTGATTTAGAGGTTTCACACCTTCTTGACGACGGCAGCTGGGAGCTGGTCGACGATAAAACAAAGGTTTTTGACGATGAGGCTGAGTATGAGCCCGGCTACGTGCAGGTTGTATATCTAAAGGTTAAAAATAAGGGAACAGTCCCGTTTGAGTTTTTTACAGCAGTTAATGTAAACGGCTGCACCGCCGCAACTAACGTGTTTGGTCAGCAGTTCTTGTTGCAGGATTACCTGAAATTCGGCGTTGTAACTGCGGATAGTGAAACTGAAATGAAAAATAGTATTCCCGATCGCGAGGCTGCGGTAAAAATTGCCGATATGCCACTTCATAATTACGATACCGATTCTATGACTTTAAACCAAAATGAAACGGGCTACGTGGCTCTAATTGTCCGTATGCCGCAAGAGGTTGATAATTTCGCAAACTACCGTGGCACAACTATCCCTAAGGTAGAACTTGGAATTACCGTCAAAGCGGACCAAATCGCAAACTAAAAGCTATAAAAAATCTATGAAAGGAGGTCGCTTGTATGAGAGAAGTGTATGAGGAATATCACCGTCCACCCGTACAAAATAAAATTACCGACAAGGCAATGCTTTGCCGTGCAGTTTCAACGGTTTGCATTATCATTACCTGCTTAATTGCTATGAGCGTTTCGGCATACGCGTTCTTTTCCTATAGCGTTACCTCCGAACAAAACAAAATTAAGGGTGCCAACTTTGAAACGGAGGTTTCAATTACTATAACTGAAAATGGCACCGAAACTACCGTCGCCGTCGAGAAAAAATCCAATGCGTCCTACACCGCCGACCTCAAGGCAGGCAAAATATACACCGTTATCCTTGACGAAACTGAAACAAGCACCGCAGGAACAGGCTTTTGTGCTTTAACTGCTGTGGGATGCCCCGATGCCTTTCATTCTCAACAAATCGGCGCCGATGCAAACGCCGAAAATGAATATACCGATAAGGTTAAGTTTCAGTTAAAGGTAACTGCCGATACAACCGTTACGTTTTCCTCGCATTTAGGAACGTCGGTTTATTATTCCGATTACGTTAATAACGGAAACGGTGGTAGGCTGTACGTCACCAATCAAAGCATCAACGAAAATAAGGTTGTAATGCTTGTAAACGGCGTTTCGGAAGAAGAGTGTGATGCCGCACTTAAGGCACAAACTGAAAATAACACGGGGGATACCCAAACCGAAGAAAACGCTGATAATACCCAAACTGAGCCGCCCGAAACCGAAGAAGGTGCGGATAATACCCAAACCGAGCCTCCTGAAACTGAAGACGATACGGATAACACACAAACCGAAACGATGGACACTGAAGTAACCGAATAAAAAAGTGGTGCGTAAAACGCACCACTTTTTTGCTTTTGAGTGATTGGTTATATTTGATTTACTACGTTTATAGGCTCGCCGTTTAAAAATCCCTTTAAATTGTTTATTGCTATGTCAATAAGTCGCTGCCTTGTTTCCAGCGGCGCCCAAGCAATGTGCGGGGTAATGGAAAGGTTAGGGCAGTCAATTAAAGGACAATCCGCGCTCATAGGCTCTACGCATAAAACGTCAAGCGCAGCGGCGGCAATTTTCTTCTCTTTAAGTGCATTTGCAAGCGCTGCCTCGTCAACAACAGGACCGCGCGAGGAATTTATAAGCATAGCGTGTGGGCGCATAAGATTAAATTCGTTTTCGCCGATAAGCTTTTCGGTTTTGGGGGTGAGAGGGCAGTGAAGCGAAACAAAATCGGAATTTTCAAGCAAAGTTATAAGGTCAACGAACTTTAGCTTCTCGTCCTCAAACTGCGGATAAATAGTTCGGCTGTATACCAAAACGTTCATATTAAAGGCTTTTGCAATTTTGCAAACCGCCATACCGATAGCGCCAAAGCCAACAACGCCAAGCGTTTTGCCCGAAAGCTCATAAAGCGGCGCGATGTGGTAGGAAAAACTGTCACTGCGAATCCAGTCGCCTTTTTTAACGCTCTCGTTGTGCTCGTAAATTTTGTTGCAATAGCCTAAAATGCAGGCAAAAACGTACTGCGCAACGGCATTTGTTGAGTAGGCGGGAATGTTTGTAACAACAACGCCCATCTCACTTGCGGCCTCTAAATCAATGATATTGTAGCCTGTAGCCATAACCAAAATAAGCTTTAAGTTAGGACAAGCGGCGAGAACCTCGCGAGTGATAACAACCTTGTTTGTAAGTATCACCTCGGCGTCACCGATGCGCGCTACCGTGTCCTCGGGCGCGGTGCCCTCGTAAACGGTAACCTCGCCAAACTCTTTAAACGCGTCGTAATTTAAGTCATCAGCGGCAAGCGACTTGCCGTCAAGCACAACAATTTTCATAAAAGTAAACTCCTTAAAAGTGGCTTAATGTATTCATTTTAGCACTATATTACTCAAAAGTCAATTTAGAATAGAATACCGCCAAATAATTGACAAACTCTAAAATGTGTAGTAATATATTAAAGGCAAAAACGCCTCCATAGTTAAATGGAT
>CAZDLQ010000173.1:0-3057 GCA_964506315.1 uncultured Oscillospiraceae bacterium | reverse complement strand
TAAATTTGGTAAACCGTTTGCTTTTATTATTCCTTTTGCTATTATTTGCATTTTTGTGCTTCCCATATTTGCTTGCGTGCTATATAATACGATTTTTAATGAGTACTATCAGTGGGGCGGATTATTTGTTACAATGATATTTTCTTTTATTGGACTGTATGGATTGTTCGCGTATTCTAAAAAAGACAGGGCGATGTTAGAAGAACATTTACATAAAATTTGTTTTCCAAAAGAATAAGTTGGGCGAAAGCCAAGCTTAAACACATCTCAAAAATCTTTACATCCCAAAGCTTTTTTGTTATAATTTGTTTATATAATTATGAGGGGTTTTGATTATGGAAAAACTCGAAAAAAGATACGGACTGCCAACCGCAATTTGTATGGTTGTCGGCACCGTTATCGGCTCGGGCGTGTTTTTTAAAGCGCAAAACGTGCTTGCGGCAACGGGCGGGAATATGCCGCTCGGAATTTGGGCGTGGGTTATTTCCGGCCTTTTAATGATTGTTTGCTCGCTTCAGTTTGCTATAATGGCTACTAAATACGAGGAGGTCAGCGGCGTTATTGACTACGCCGAAGCCACCTGCGGCAAATCTTACGCTTATTATCTCGCGTGGTTTCTTGTAAACCTTTATTACCCCGGTATGACTTCGGTTCTTTCGTGGGTTTCGGCAAGATATTTCGGCGTGCTTTTCGGCTGGAGTATGGTAAGCTCCGAGGTTTTAACGCTTGCGGGATTCTTTCTCATTGCTTCCTACGCGCTAAACGCGCTTTCTCCAAGACTCGCCGGCAAATTCCAGGTAAGCGCGACGGTTATCAAGCTTATACCCATTATTCTAATGGCAGTCGTGGGCACTTTTGCAGGACTCATTAACGGCACGCTTACATACAATTTTACAAACGTTGTGTCCGAGGCTGTGGGAGGTACGGGCGGCGGACTTTTTGCCGCAATCGTCGCTACTGTTTTCGCTTATGAAGGCTGGATTTGCGCAACCTCTATCAACGCCGAGCTTAAGAACGCCAAGAAAAATTTGCCTGTTGCTTTAATTGTTGGCTCGATTATCGTTGTTGCGGCTTACGTTTTGTATTACATAGGTGTCGCAGGCGGCGCTACGAGTGAGGTTTTAATCGGCGAGGGTGCTACCACCGCGTTTACTAACATTTTCGGCGGTGTCGGCGGAGTAATTCTCAACCTTTGCATAGTTGTTTCTTGCCTTGGTACGCTAAACGGACTTATGGTTGCGGCCACACGCGGTATGTATTCGATCGCCTGCCGTGATGAAGGCCCCAAGCCCGAAATGTTTAAGCAAATCGACCAAAGCACTAATATGGTAACCAACTCGTCAATTTGGGGACTTTTGGTGTGCGCCGCGTGGCTTGTCTTTTTTTACGGCGCCAACCTTACCGAAAAAGGCTGGTTCGGCTACTTTAACTTCGACTCGTCCGAGCTCCCCATCATTACCATCTACGCGCTTTATATCCCAATGTTTGCCGCGTGGATGATAAAGGAAAAGAAAATGGGCTTTGTTAAGCGTTTTCTTATTCCCTCGGTGGCAATAGTATCCTGTTTGTTTATGGTGTTCGCGGCGGTTTACGCCCACGGCATAACGCCGTATCTTTTAGCAAAAGAAAACGGAAAATTCTCCTTCCCCGTTTTGTTCTATCTTATAATTTTTGCGTTTATTATGCTTATCGGCACACTGCTGAAAAATCCAAGAAAAAATGCATCTTAAGTGAGGAATAAGAGCTTATGAAAAAAAGAGTTTATAGTACGGCCTCTTTGCTTTTAGCTTTGATTTTTTGTTTGATTTCCCTTTGTTCCTGCAAAGAGCAAAACGTTATTGTCGGCAAGACCGCGTATATAGAAATACAGGTCGATAACTCCGAGCAAACGGGCGAGCTTTCATATACCGAGCCGCTGAAAATTAGCGGCGAGGCGGCGATAGAGGACCTGCGTGAAATGGTAAACTCGGCTAAAAAGTATACCGAAGACGAGTTTTTGGACTTTGAAAGCTGTCCCATTGTCACGTTTTATTTAACGGACGGACAAAAGCTCAGCCTTGTTGCAAGCGACTATAAGGGCATTTTTTATATTTCGGTAAATCCGCCCGACTTTTCCGACAAAACGCTCTACGTTTTAGAGGACGAATTTGCACTTGCAAGCTATATTCAAGACTTGTATGATGAGTGCTTAGATAAGTGAAAAACAAAACGTGTTTGGGCAGTTAGTGGCGCGCAAAACAATCCCTCAGTCTTTTGCCTACGGCAAAATCCAGCTCCCTTTACACAAGGGAGCCTAAGGGCAGCAGCACTGCTCCTACAATATAAAACAAAAAACCACCCTTGCGTCTTACGGCTCGGGTGGTTTTGTTTTTATAAAATCACTTTAAAATTTCAATGCTCCAGGTGTTGCTGTAAGCCTCGTTTGGCGGCAGGTGAATTAAATCTTCTTTAAGGCTGATATCCTCAATTATATCCTGCCTGCCGGGCAAAGCGCTCCACGGCTCAAAGCAAACGTACGGGCATTTTCTATGTGCGTACTGCCAAAAAGCGATAATCGGCATTTGGGGATATGATACCTTTAAATATCGGCCAAGCTTTTTCGAGCATAGATATGCCGCGGGGGCGGCGTTTTTTAAAACGATAGCATCGTTATCAAAAAGCTCGTGCCGCAGGGGCAAAATCTTATTGTCTACGAGCGGATAAGGCGCGTCCTTGCCATTTACGTGTACCTCGGGGCTAAAGCCGACGCGGACAGGGCTGCACTCGCTTTCAAACTCAATATAATAATCTTCAAACGGCGTGTCCTCGGAAATAGGGGTGTTAAACCCGGGGTGACCGCCGACTGCAAAATGCATTGTCTTTTCACCGTGATTTTCTACCTTGTAGGTGATTTCAAGCGTTTTGCCGCGCAGCTTGTAGATTATAAAAAACGAAAACTCAAACGGGTAAATCGCGCGTATTTCGTCATTTGAGTCAAGGCGGAAAACGAGGGTGTCGGCAGTTTGCTCAAAAAGCGCAAAATCGCTAAAGCGCGTAAAACCGTGTAGCTCAGTGGGG
>CAZDLQ010000172.1:0-3065 GCA_964506315.1 uncultured Oscillospiraceae bacterium | reverse complement strand
GTGCTTCAAATGGAGGTTGTTCTTCCTAACGGCGATATCATTTACACCTCGCCCACACCCAAGCACGCAGTTGGCCCCGACCTTAACCAAATCTTCATCGGCTCGGAGGGTACACTCGGCATTATCACCAAGGCACAAATTCGCATTTACGACCAGCCTGAAGAAAGACGCTTTAGAGCATTCCTCTTTCAGGATATGGACGCCGCCTTCAAGGCTTCAAAGGAGCTACTTCAAAAGTTTAAGCCTTCGGTTATGCGTCTTTACGATGAGGCTGAAACCGCATCGCTTATTAAGAGCGTTGTAGGCGTAGAGCGCAAGGGCGCATTTATGAATATCGCTTACGAGGGCGTAAGCAAAATGGTAGACGTTGAGGAAGAAATTTTACTTGAAACCTTCGCAAAATACGGCGCTGAAGACCTCGGTAGTGAGTACGGCGAAAAATGGTGGAAGGAAAAGATCACCTTCTTCTATCCCGGACACGCCCTCGACCTTCCTAAACTTTACGGAACAATGGACACCATTGCACCCTACGGCAAGATTGATAAGATTTACTACGCAATGAAGGAAGCTATTGAAACTAAATATCCGTTTGCAAAGTTTATCGCACACTTCTCGCATTGGTACGAGTGGGGCGCAATGATGTACGACCGCTTTATCATAGAGCCTGAGTTTGTTCCCGAAGATCCTGAGGAAGCACTTAGACTTCACCAAGAAATTTGGACAACGGGTATTCGCGCTGCACTTGATAACGGTGGCGTTGTAAACGATCACCACGGCGTAGGTATCAAACTTGGACGCTACGTAAAAGAGCAGTACGGCCCTGCAATGCAGGTGCTTGAGGGCATAAAGAAAAATCTTGACCCCAACGGTATTATGAATCCGTTTAAGTTGGGACTGTAAAAGTGGGAGGTATAAAGCTATGATTATGTCGGAAAAATGTAAACAACACGTAGATTCCTGCCGTTTTTGCTGGATGTGCCACCACATTTGCCCTATTGGAAATGCAACAGGACTTGAGAGAAATACCGCAAAGGCAAGAGCACTCGGAATTTCACTTGTAAACCGTGGCGCACTTGTGCTTAGCGATATTATGGATAACGTTTATGAATGTGCTTGTTGCGGCGGATGCGTGCAGGATTGCACAACAGGCTGGGATCCCGTAATGTTCACAAAGGAAACAAGGCTTCAAGCCGCTTTGGAAGGCGCACTTCCCGAATACATAAACAAACTTGTTGTTAACTGTATTGAAACAGGCAACGCCTACGGCGAAAAGGAAATTAGTAAAGAGCTGGCTGACGCTATTGCAAACCACGCCGATAAAAAGGACACCCTTTTGCTTCTCGGTGTAGATGCAAGATATAAAGTACCCGACGCGGCTGTAAAGGCTATCAAAGTGCTTGAAAAAGCAGGTGTAGACTTTACTGTTCTTGCTGATGAAAAAGCAAGCGGACAACAGCTTGAATATTTAATCAGCGCCGCTAACGAAACCAAAGAGCAAATGACAGCCTGCGCAAACGTTTTAAACGAGTTTGCTAATGTTATTGTTTATGACCCGCAGGACGCAAAGGTTATAAAGCGAGAGTATAAGGAATGGGGCATCAAATTAGATGTAAAGGTCGTAACCTTTACAAGCTTTTTGGCCGAGCTTATTGAGTCGGGAAAGCTTGCTGCAAAGGCTTCTGATAAAGAGGTTACATATCAGGACCCATTCCAATTAGCAAGAGATTTAGACGAAATAGAGGAGCCAAGAAAGGTTATATCGGCTTTTGTAAATCTAAAGGAAATGCTTTGCAACGGCAAGGCTACCATGTGGGCAGGCAATATCTTAATGCAGGAGTGGATGCCCGCAGTTATCGCTGACGTTGCAAAGGGCCGTATCCGTAATGCATCAGCTGTTGGCGCCGATACAATTGTTACCGCAAGCGTGTCGGAGTATGCCGCTCTTAAGGCAGTAGAACAAAGCGACGTTAAAATTATATCCATTGAAGAATTGATTCTTGGAGAATAGGGTGAGAATAATATGTTAGTTTCATTGCAAGAAATTATAAATATGGCGGAACAGGGAAACTACTGTATTCCTGCCTTCAATGTCTATAACACCGAAACAATTATGGGCGTTATTAAAGCGGCTGAGGAGGAGAGGGCACCCGTCATTATGCAGGTGTATCCAAGGCTCTTAAATGAAGAGGTCGGTTATTATATTTCTCCCGCAGTTATTGCCGCTGCACAAAAGGCAAGCGTTCCCGTCTGCTATCATTTAGACCACGGTCCTACCGAGAGCGAGGTTATGAAAGCACTTCGTTGGGGCGCAACAGGCATAATGCTTGACGGCTCGGCGCATCCGTTTGAGGAAAACGTTGCACTGACACGCCATATCGTTGAAACCTGCGGCGCAATCGGCATCGGCGTTGAGGGTGAGCTTGGACACGTTGGCAGCGTAAACGATGACGCTATGGAAGAATACACCGACCCTGATGAAGCAGCCGAGTTTGTAAAAAGAACGGGTGTGTGCTGTCTTGCTGTTCTTATCGGCAACGCACACGGACATTATAAAAAAGAACCCAAGCTTGATATTGAAAGGGTAAAGGCTATCCGCGAGAAGACAGGCGGACTTCCTCTTGTGCTTCACGGCGGCTCGGGAATTCCCGACGAGCAGGTAAAAGCGGCTATCGCGGCAGGTGTTCGTAAAATGAACATCGGAACCGACGTTTGCTGTGCCTTCGCCGAAGGAACAAAAGAAACCTTGGAAGATCCTAACAGAAGCCTTGCAATAGATTTGTTTATGAAGCACCCGATTGAAACTATCAAAAAGTTGGCTGTTGAGAAAATTCGACTCGTCGGTGCAAACTCAAAAGCATAAGGAGAAGGCTATGGCTAAAATAGTAGGAATAGGTGCGAATGTGTTTGATACCTTGTATAATATACCTTCGTATCCAACCGAAGATACTAAAATGAGGGCGTCAAGCTGTAAAACTGCAGGGGGCGGTCCCGTTGCTACGGGACTTGTCGCCGCCCAAAAATTAGGCGAACAGTCGGCGTATATCGGCGTTTTGTCCGATGATAAC
>CAZDLQ010000171.1:0-3076 GCA_964506315.1 uncultured Oscillospiraceae bacterium | reverse complement strand
TCCCAGAGAATCTTTTCAAGCGCCTTAAGGTCTTCGTTGGTGATAGGCTCAAGCTTTGCGTGGTCAATTTTGCCGTCGGCGCCCAAAACCGCCTCGTCGGCGCTGACATTCACAATCTCGCCGATGCAAATGCCGTCCTCGTTAAATTTAAGGAGTTTGCACTCAATCGTCATAGGAAACTCGTTTATGATGGGTGCATTGACAAAGTCGGACTTTACCGTGGTAAGACCGGCACGCGCCATTTTATCGGCAACGTCGTTGCCCGAAACGACGCCGACGTAGTCGGCCTCTACAACGTGCTTGGCGTCGGCAATGCTTACTGTAAACGCGCCGCTTTCAAGGATATTTTTTGTGGTCTTGTGGCCGTCGTCAAGACAAACCATAATTTGATTTGTGTCGTAAATGCCGCCCCAAGCCGCGTTCATACAGCAGGGCGCGCCGTCCTTGTCATAGGCGGCAACGATAAATACGGGCATAGGATACGCCCAGGTTTTTACTCCGAAATTTTTACGCATAGTATATTACCTCGCTTTTATTACTTATAGTATGATTATATTTCTATATTCATTTGATGCATTTTACTGCGGATTGTCATATAAGCGTCGTTTGGGTTGTCAAGACCTAAAACGGCGGCTTCAAACGGACAAATGCCGTCGCCCTGCCTATTTATTATGTTTTCCACAAGCTCGCCGTACTCGGCCGTGATGCCGCCGCTTTCGAGCACCTGCAAAGCCGCCTTGCTCATAACATTGGCATAAACTGCCTTTACTTTGAGCAGGACGTACAAAAACGCTGTCGCCTTGCCGACCACCTTGTCGGCGGCGCAAAATCCGCTGAAATTTCGTCCCGACTCATACCACACAACAAGCGGCTTTACGCCGCGCGCCGTTGCGGTAAACTCCTCGTTTTCGCGGCAAAGCACACAGGTAAAATCACCCGATAAAAGCTCCTTTTTTGCTTTTTCTAAATCGTTCATTTTAATTTCTCCGTAAAATCGGCCATCATTTTGCTGATTTCTATATTTTGCGGACAAACCGCCTCGCAGGCGCGGCAACCGATACAGGTTGAGGGTCTTTTCTCCTCGGGCATAGCGTTTATCTTCATCGGCCCCAAAAAGCCGCCGCCCGTGAAGTTGTACTCGTTGTAAACGTCTATAATCGACGGAATGTCAAGCTCCATCGGACAATGCGAGGTGCAGTAACTGCAGGCGGTGCAGGGAAGTGACTTTTTAGAGGTCATCGCCTGCGCTATGTCAAAAAGGGCTTGTACCTCTCCGCTGTTTAAGGCATTATCACTCTCAAAAATTGCAATATTTTCTTTAAGCTGCTCGAAGTTTGACATACCCGAAAGTGTCACGACAACCTCGGGGATAGACTGCAAAAATCTAAATGCCCACTCAACTGTACTGGCGTCGGGGCGAAGGCTTTTTAGCCGCGCTTCGTACTCGTCCTCAAGGCTTGCGAGCTTGCCGCCGCGCACAGGCTCCATAACCCAAATGGGAATGTTAAGCTCGCGCAGTAGCTCAACCTTAGCCTTGGCGTTTTGCATCTTCCAGTCAAGCCAGTTTAGCTGAATTTGGCAAAACTCCATATCCTTGCCGTAGGCGTCGAGAAAACGCTGTGTGGTGTCCATATTGCCGTGAACCGAGAAGCCAAGGTGGCGGATGCGCCCGTTTTTCTTTTGCTCCATCAGGTATTCGTAGATGCGGTATTTGGGGTCAAGATAGGCGTCAATATTAAGCTCGCACACGTTGTGGAAGAGGTAAAAATCAAAGTAATCGACCTTGCATCTTTTAAGCTGTGCCTCAAAAATTTCCTCGACCTTGTTTATGTTTCCAAGGTCATAACCGGGGAACTTTGTGGCAAGGTAAAAACTCTCGCGCGGATATTCACTGAGTATCTCGCCAAGTACGGTTTCGGACGTGCCGTTGTGGTAACCCCAAGCGGTGTCAAAGTAATTTACGCCGCGATCTAAAGCATATTTCACCATCTCGCGCGTGGCGTCTACGTCGATTTTTTTGCTATCATCGGCAAGGGTCGGAAAACGCATACAGCCCATACCGAGCGCGGATAATTTTATGCCTTGAAACTGTTTGTAAATCATATTTTTTCTCCTAATACGGATTTATATTTTTATTATACCACCCGCCCAAGCATTTCTCAATCATTATTTTCGGTAGATACGTTTATGATTTGACAGCCTTGCTTTGATGCATAGTCGAGTGCAATTTTGGTGCCGCTTTTGCGCTTTGTAGGGGCGTTTTGCTCGTCGTAATAGACAACGCAAAAATGGCTTTTGTCTATCATTTCAAAATTGCGCTCAACGTAAACCGCCCTGCCTGAATTTATGATTTTTTCAGGGTAATAGGTGTCCTCGTAGTTTTCCAAAAGATAACTTTTATAGTTCTCGTCTATGTACGGATATTCCGCCCGCACGTAGACGCGTTTTATGTGCGGGTATTTTTGCTTTATTTCGCGCATAAGTTCAACGCAAAGCTCGTTAAAGCGGCTCTTACTGCCAAAAAGAAAGGTATCGACCTCTTTGTCAACGATTAACTTTTCAATGTTTTTATAAAGTGTTGACTTTAGCTGTTCGGTTTCGTTTATTGTTCTGTTTCCAAAAAAGCAACAGGTATTTGTTCTCATTGTATTTCACCTCAAGTAAATGATTTATTACCTATTATACATTAACATTTACTTTATGTAAATAATCATTTACTTGTGAAAAGTTATAAAGTGCTTCGCTTCCTTGTAAACTAATAGTGTAAGGGAGGCATAACAATGAAAACGGAATTTGCCGATAAATATATTACTTTAGGTTTAAAAATTGCATATTATCGCAAAAAGGCAGGCTACACGCAGGAAGCGTTTGCGGAACTTATTGATAAAAGCGTAAATTTTGTTGGACAAGTGGAAGGTACGGGAACCGTTCGCGGTGTTTCTTTGGAAACGCTTTTTAAAATCGCGCAGGTGCTAAACATTTCCCCTGCCAAATTATTGGAAGAAGATTAAAAAATCTCCCTGCCGTATGGCAGGGAGTTTTTCTTTTGCGTAAGACAAATAGACAAAACGGGACA
>CAZDLQ010000170.1:0-3090 GCA_964506315.1 uncultured Oscillospiraceae bacterium | reverse complement strand
GTCGGCGCGTTCCATTAGACTTGATTTAAAGAAGTTTACCCTTATCGGCGCAACCACAAGAGCAGGTCAGCTTTCAGCGCCGCTTCGCGATAGATTCGGCGTAATACTGCGCCTTGAAATGTATACCCCCGAGGAGCTTTCGACCATTATTTGCCGCTCGGCAAAGCTCTTGGAGATAGAGTGCGAAAAGGACGGCGCGTATGAAATCGCCCGCCGCTCGCGCGGAACGCCCCGTATTGCAAACCGCCTCTTAAAGAGAGTGCGCGACTTTGCGCAGGTAATCGGCGACGGCGTTATCACCCGGGAAATTGCCGATAAAGCCCTGCTCCGTTTAGAGATAGACGAGATGGGGCTTGACAATATTGACAGGAGAATGCTTGAAACCATCATTAAGGGCTACAACGGCGGTCCTGTTGGACTTGATACCCTTGCCGCCGCAATCGGCGAGGAAACGGTAACGCTTGAGGACGTTTACGAGCCGTACCTAATGCAAATCGGCTTTTTAAACCGCACTCCGCGCGGACGCTGTGTTACGGCAAAGGCTTATTCGCATTTGGGGCTTACCCCAAACAGTAGCGGAGAGCAAACTACTTTTTAATTTATTGGAGATACTATGAGATATATAGAGGAAAAAGGCGAGTACCGCCTCATAGATGCTTCAAGCGGCGAAAGGCTTGAAAAATGGGGCGACGTTACTCTAATCCGTCCCGACCCGCAAATTATTTGGAAAACCGAAAAGGGCGCCGAGTGGGAGCGTGCCGACGCGCGCTATATCCGCTCAAACAAGGGCGGCGGACACTGGGAAGTGTATAAAAAAACGAGCGAAAGCTGGCAGGTTCATTTCGGCGAGCTTACAATGCTTGTAAAGCCCACAGGCTTTAAGCACACAGGCGTGTTCCCCGAGCAAGCGGTTAACTGGAAGCTTTTTGACGAGATAATTCGCGGCGCAACCCGTAAAATATCGGTGCTTAACCTCTTTGCCTACACGGGCGGCGCAACCCTTGCCTGCGCTAAAGCAGGCGCCGAGGTTTGCCACGTTGACGCCTCAAAGGGTATGGTGGCTTGGGCAAGAGAAAACGCCGAGCTTTCAGGGCTGTCGGATAAGCCGATTAGATGGATAGTTGACGACTGCAAGAAGTTTGTTGAAAGAGAAATCCGCCGCGGCCGAAAATATGACGCCGTAATTATGGACCCACCCTCTTATGGAAGAGGCCCGTCGGGCGAGGTTTGGCAGCTTGAGGCGCAGGTTTACGATTTAGTAGAGCTTTGCGCAGGGGTGCTAAGTGATAACCCCCTGTTCTTTTGCATAAATTCATACACCTCGGGGCTTACCTCGTCGGTTATGAAATACGTGCTAAGTCAAACCGTCGGCAAGGACAGGGACGGTCAGTATCTTTGTGACGAAATCGGAATTTTAGTTGAAAAAACAGGTCAGTGCCTGCCCTGCGGCAACACTGCAATTTGGATGCAAAAATAAAAAGGAGCAAAAAATGGCTAAACCTTTTATAGAAATACGCGAGCTTGTATTTAGCTATAGCGAGGACGAGGACGCTCTCCAAAAGGAAAGCGCGCTCGGCGGCGTTGATCTTACCATAAACGAGGGTGAGTTTGTGGCCGTGCTCGGTCATAACGGCAGCGGAAAATCCACCCTTGCAAAGCACCTCAACGGAATACTTGTTCCTACAAGCGGTAGCGTTTTGGTAGACGGCATAGACACGCGCGACGAGGATAAAATCTTTGAGGTGCGCAGTCAGGTGGGAATGGTTTTCCAAAACCCCGACAACCAAATTGTCGCAACCATAGTTGAGGAAGACGTTGCATTCGCGCTTGAAAACTTGGGCGTGCCGCCCGGTGAGATACGCGAGCGCGTTGACGAGGCACTTAAAACCGTCGGAATGTACGAGTATCGCTTAAAGCCGCCGCACAAGCTTTCGGGCGGTCAAAAACAAAGGGTGGCAATCGCAGGCGTGCTTGCAATGCACCCTAAATGCATAGTGCTCGACGAGCCTACCGCAATGCTCGACCCCAAAGGAAGAAGGCAGGTGCTTGACACCATCGTGCGCCTTGCACACGATGAAGGCATTACGGTTGTGCTTATCACTCACTTTATGGAGGAAGCCGCGCTTTGCGATAGAATAGTGGTAATGAACGACGGCAAGGTGATGTGCGATGGCACACCTAAAGAGGTCTTTGGGCAAAGTGATGCGCTTGTGAGCGTAGGCCTTGACGTGCCCGCGGTAACCAAAATGTGTATAGAGCTTAAGAAAAGCGGCCTTGACATAGAGCCGAGCATTTCTCACGACGAGGCGGTAGAGGCCCTTCGTAAAATTTTAGACAAATAGAAGTTTTGCTTCTTTGGAGGAAAAAACGTGTCATTTATAAAGGTTTCTAATTTGACGTATTGCTACGGCAAGGGCACGCCTTTTGAAAAGGTCGCCCTTGACAGCGTTAGCTTTGAAATAGAAAAAGGACAGTTTGCCTGCATAATCGGTCATACGGGAAGCGGAAAATCCACCCTTGTATCGCACCTAAACGGTTTAGTGCGTCCCGAGAGCGGTAGCGTGTTTTTAGATGGCGAGGACATCTTTAAAAAAGGCTATGACCTTAGGAGCGTGCGCTTTAGGGTAGGACTTGTGTTCCAATATCCCGAGTATCAGCTTTTTGAGGAAACTGTCTATAACGACATCGCCTTTGGTCCTAAGAATATGGGACTGAGCGACAATGAGGTTCGCGAGAGGGTAATTTCGGCGGCAAAGGCGCTTGAAATCCGCCCCGAGCTTCTTAAAAAATCACCCTTTGAGCTGTCGGGCGGTCAAAAGCGTAGAGTTGCCATCGCGGGCGTTATCGCAATGCGTCCCGAGGTACTTGTGCTTGATGAGCCAGCCGCAGGTCTTGACCCTAAAGGCAGGGAGAGGGTTATGCGCCTTATAAGCGAGTATAGGGAAAAGACGGGTAGCACCGTTATAATCGTTTCTCACTCTATGGAAACTGCGGCAAAGTATGCCGATAAAATTCTTGTACTAAATGAGGGTAAATTAGCGTTTGACGGCGTGGCTGACGAGCTGTTTTCCAAGAAAGAAGAACTTGAAA
>CAZDLQ010000169.1:0-3097 GCA_964506315.1 uncultured Oscillospiraceae bacterium | reverse complement strand
TCCCGAGGCAAAAGCCCTTTTCTCCGAGCTTCTTTCGGTTAAACCCGAACAGCTTGTGATTTTCGGCAACTCAAGCCTTAACATTATGTACGATCAGTTTTCAAGAGCAATGCTTTTCGGCACAGGAGAGGGAACAACTCCTTGGGGTAAACAAGGCACCATCAAGTTCCTTTGCCCCAGCCCCGGCTATGATAGACACTTTGCTATTTGCGAGCAGTTTGGCATTGAAATGATCACAATTGATATGACCGAACAGGGTCCCGATATGGACACGGTTGAAAAGCTCGTATCAAGCGATGCAAGCATTAAGGGTATGTGGTGCGTGCCTAAGTACTCAAATCCGCAGGGTATTACCTATAGCGACGAAACCGTTATGCGCATCGCCTCGCTCAAGCCCGCCGCTGATGATTTTAGAGTTTTTTGGGATAACGCTTACTGCGTTCACGACCTCTATGACGAGGGCGATGAGCTTATGGATATTATTGAGGCTTGCGAAAAATGCGGCAATCCCAATTTGCCCTACGTTTTCTTCTCAACCTCAAAGATAAGCCTTGCAGGCGCAGGCGTTGCGGCTTTTGCTTCTTCGGTAGAGAACGTAAACTGGCTTAAAAAGTTTATGACAGTTCAAACCATCAGCCACGATAAAGTAAATCAGCTTCGTCACGTAATTTACTTTAAAAACGCTGACGGAATCAGAGCTAAAATGCGTGAGCACGCAAGCATCCTTCGTCCTAAATTTGAGGCTGTGCTTGCCGCATTTGATAAGCATTTAGCACCCCTTGGCTGCGTAAGCTATCCTCGCCCCCGCGGCGGCTATTTCATTAGCCTTGACGTGCCCGAGGGCTGCGCAAAGAGAACGGTAGAGCTTTGTAAAAATGCAGGCGTATCACTTACCCCCGCAGGCTCAACCTATCCGTATAAAAAAGACCCCAATGACAAGAATATACGTATAGCACCGTCTTATCTTGATGTTGCTGACCTTGAGAAAGCTTGCGAGGTTCTTTGTGCAAGCGTTAAGCTCGCTTGCGCTGAAAAATATGCACAAAAATAAAAAGAGGTGTTTATTTTGAAGAAAAATATACCTATCGTTATTCGCATAATTCTTTGTGCCATAGCTGAATTTTTGCTTTTTTGGTTCCAGCTTCCGCCACTTAATTTAAGAAGCCGCGCTTTTTGGGAATTTATTCTCGAAAGCATCATAATTTGCACAGTTATAATTGCAATTTCTTCCATTGTTGGCTTCTTTAAAAACAACAAAAATAAACAGGGTAAGGAAATTTTGGTTGACGGCAAGGCCATAATCAAAAATTCCAAAAAACCGTTTAAGGTTTGGCTTGCAGTTGTTATTGCCTTGTTAGTCTTGCCGTTTGTAATGGATATTGTAGGCTCAACCGTTTTCAACGCCAAAGCCTATGCCAACCTTATTCAAATTGAGGAAGGCGACTTTGCAAAGGATGTTTCAGAGCTTAAAATGTCACAAATCCCCGTCGTTGATAGGGACGTGGCTTCAAGACTCGGTAAAAGAGAACTTGGCCAAATAACCGACCTTGTATCGCAGTTTGAAATTGAAGAGGATTACACCCAAATCAATTACAAAAACCACCCCTTCCGCGTAACACCGCTAAAATATGCCGATGCTATCAAGTGGCTTTCAAACCAAAGTGAAGGTATCCCCGGCTATATAACGGTCGACCTTACAACGCAGGAAGCCAACCTCGTAAGGCTTGAGGAAACTATTAAATACTCAAGAAGTGAATACTTTATGAGAAATATTGATAGATTCCTTCGCTTCCAGCATCCCACAAAGATTTTTGCCGAGGTTTCGTTTGAAATTGACGATGACGGAACACCCTTTTGGGTTGCTTCGGTAGTTGACTTTAAAATCGGCCTTTGGAGTGGTAAGGACATTTGCGGCGTTGTGCTTGTAAACGCACAAACAGGCGAAAATCAGTATTACGATAAAGACGAAATTCCCACCTGGGTAGATCAGGCCTATGATTCGGATATGATTATAAGCCAGCTTTCCTATAACGGTCTTTACGGCGACGGCTTCTTTAACTCTATTTTCAGCCAAAAGAACTGCACACAGCCCACCGACGGTTATAACTACCTCGCCATTGACGACGACGTTTGGGTTTATACAGGTATTACCTCTATAACCGACGACGAGTCAAATCTCGGCTTTGTGCTTTCAAATCTTCGTACCAAGGAAACTAAATTCTACACCCAAGCAGGCGCTGAGGAATACTCGGCAATGGAATCGGCTGAGGGTCAGGTTCAGCACTTGGGCTATGAATCTACCTTCCCAATTCTCTTAAATATTGCTGATAGACCCACCTACTTTGTGTCACTTAAGGACGATGCAGGCCTCGTTAAAATGTACGGCTTTGTTGATATGGAGCAGTACCACATCGTTGGTATCGGCGCAACCGTTGATAAGGCAAAAGAGGCTTACGCTGAGGCTCTTGGCAACGAAAACATTGAAACCGAAGAACCTAACAAGGATACAATGGAAATGTATGAGGCTTCAGGTACTGTTTCTGATATTGCATCGGCAGTAGTTGACGGTAACACACAGTACTACATCAAACTCAACACAAATGTACAAATTTATGTAGTACCTGCAAAGCTTTCAAACGATCTTCCTTTCCTTAAGAAAGGTGATAAAATCGAGCTTACCTACAACTCGGATGGAACAGTTGTTTCCTTTAAGCTTGCACAATAAAATAAAAGCGGTCGGCTATCAGCCGACCGCTTTTTTACGCATTAAAGCCTTCCCCTTGAGGGGAAGGTGGCAAACCGAAGGTTTGACGGATGAGGTGGAAAAAAGGTCACTCACATGACGAGTGACCTTTTTGCTTTGTTTAAAATATGTCTTTGTAATGCTCTATAGCATCCTCAATAATCTTAAGTGCAACGTCCTTGCCTGCAACCTCGTTAACGGCTGTGTCCTTGTTTTCAAGCTTTTTGTAAACCTCAAAGAAGTGACGCATCTCGTCAAAAATGTGGGTGGGTAGCTGTGAAATGTCTTTGTAGCTGTTGTAGGTGGGGTCGTTAAATGGAATGGCGATAATCTTTTCGTCGTTCCTGCCGTCGT
>CAZDLQ010000168.1:0-3097 GCA_964506315.1 uncultured Oscillospiraceae bacterium | reverse complement strand
TTGAGAATATGCAATTTGGACATAGACAAAAACTTTCGCGGAGTTTGCGAGCATATTGACCAAACTGTAAAAAATCTCTCCCTCAGTCACCTTGCGGTGACAGCTCCCTCGTCAGAGGGAGCCGAGTGAAAAGACAACAAAAAAGACCTAAGGCGCATCGCTTTAGGTCTTTTTAATTTTAGTCAATTTGATTGAGTGCGCCGATAAATATGGGAACGTTGTTTTGGCAGTCGATTATCATATAAACAAACGGCCTGTTTAAAATGACGGTTTTGGTATCACTCGGCATAGAGGATTTGTCGGCCATCTCTATCACGGTGGCGGCACCTGCGCGGGTGCCCTTTTCCGCAACCGAAATATAGGTTTTGTGCAAAACTCTGTTGATGAATATGTTGTCCCTGGCAGTTCCGATATTCTTAAAATCGGCCTTATCCTCGTCAAATGCCGTTTGTATGCCAATTTTCTTTAAAGCGCCTGACATTTCGGCGTTGTATTCGGCTTCAAACTTGGGCATCTCGGTTTCAACGCTTACGTCTTGAACGCTGTTTAAAATGCTGTTGAGCTTTTCTCCGTCAAGAGAAGAAACGAGCTGTGAAACCGACGTGTTCTCGTCGGGAAGCAGTGCCGCAAAGGCAAAATTGCCGTCTTTGTAGGGCTTTATAAAACCGCTGGCGTTTTCACATTCAAGATAACCCCATAGCGTTTGATGCATAAAGTCGACATCACTTGCTTTTCCGTCGGCATTTTTGAAGATGCCGCCGTAAACCTGGCTTTTCTTATATGGATCACTCCACTCGGCCTCAAACGAAAGCGCGTTTACAAGATACATAATCGCTCTACGCGGAATCTCGTCAACTATATCCTTTATCATGTTGTCGGTGTTTTGAGCCACCCAGTTGTTTATGTCGTCGGCGGTTGTTTCATCAAACGCGCCCTTAAATGCCCCTGCGCCGTAGTAATCGGCGTTGGTTTGCAAGAAGCTTTGGTTTGCAGTAAAGTCGGACGAGTCCTTAAACCAAATGCTGTTTGCAATATAAAGCTGCTGCTTTTTCTCCTGCGGCAAGCTATTTACATAGCTGTAAAAATACTCGTTTAAGCTTTCACAGTCCATTCCAAGCGCAGTTTCCATTTGCGCCTTGGTTTCGCCGTCGGCTCCGTTTGCCGTCATGGAAAGCGCAAGCATAAGAGAAAGCGGTGAAATTAGAGTGTTGTCTTTTTCATCTATTAGCTGTTTAAAGGCCGAAACGGCAAAGCTTGTTGCGGCAATATTGCCGCTTTTAAGGTCGCTCGTTGGCTCTATCTTGTTTGCGGTCACGCCCTGCATTAAATCGGCCGCCTTGACCCTTACACTGCAGGCGGTTAGATTAAAAACAAGCGCGCAAAGAAGCGTTAAGGATAGTAGAGTTTTAAACTTTTTCATAAAAACCTCTCCTTTTTAAAAAAGAGCAAAAAACTTAAACCCATTGCGCTTAAATTTTCTGCCCTTCTTAATTTATTAAAGCTCGTTTTTGACAAAGCCGATTTTGTGGTAAACCTTGTCGAGAGTTCTCTTGGAATAACGCCTTGCCATTTCGGCGCCGTTTTTGCAAACTTCGGTAAGGTACTTCTTGTCGTTTGAAATCCTCGCAAATTCGGTACGGATGGGCTCGAGCTCGTCGGCAACGCACTCGCCAACCGCAAGCTTAAAGTCGCCGTAGCCCTTACCTTCAAATTCCTTTTCAATCTCGGCAAAGCTTTTGCCGCTTATTGCCGAATAAATGGACATAAGGTTGCTGATTCCCGGTTTATCCTCGCCGTATCTTACGACGGTGTCGCTGTCGGTAACGGCGCGCTTAAATTTGCGAATAACAGTGTCGCGGTCGTCAAGCAGGCTGATAAAACTGTTAATGTTCTCGTCCGATTTGCTCATTTTCTTTTCGGGGTCGGCAAGCGACATAACCTTGGCCGAAATCTTGGGAATATACGGCTCGGGAACGGTAAAGGTGTTGCCGTAAACGCCGTTGAAGCGCTCGGCGATGTTGCGCGCAAGCTCAAGATGCTGCTTTTGGTCAACGCCAACGGGAACCATATCGGTTTTGTAAAGCAAAATGTCAGCCGCCATAAGTACAGGATATGTAAAAAGACCGGCGTTTATGTTGTCGGCGTGGCGCTTTGACTTGTCCTTAAACTGTGTCATACGCGAAAGCTCGCCAAACTGGGTGTAGCAGGACAAAAGCCACGAAAGCTCGGCGTGCGCGCCGTTGTGACTTTGCAGGAAAAGAATGCTCTTTTGAGGGTCAATTCCGCAAGCCAAAAGCAGTGCGATTGAGTCTAAACTTTGCTTTCTTAAAGCGGCGCTGTCCTGACGCACGGTGATGGCGTGAAGGTCAACCACCGAAAAAATGCAGTTGTAATCCTCTTGAAGCGCCTTCCAGTTTTTAACCGCGCCAAGATAGTTTCCAAGCGTGAAAACGCCGGTCGGCTGAATGCCGCTAAATATAATTTTTTTCTTTTCAGTAGCTTGCTGCTCCATAAAATTTCCTCCGAATTATTTGTGATATTTTCCGCCGCCGAGAATTGAAAAGGCGCGGTAAATTTGTTCTAAAAGAATTGTGCGGAACATTTGGTGCGGGAAGGTCATTTTGGAAAATGACAGCTTTAAATCCGCCCTGTTTTTAACGGCGTCGCAAAGCCCAAATGAACTGCCTATAATAAACGTAATTTTAGATTTGCCCATAGACACTACGCTTTCTATTTTGCTTGCAAACTCACTTGAGGAAAACTGCTTTCCCTCAATGCAAAGCGCGCACACAAAACTGCCGCTCGGAATTTCCTTTAAAATAGCCTCGCCCTCGCGCTCGAGTGCCGCATCTATTTGTGACTGTGAGGGGTTTTCGGGTAGCGTGCTCTCGGAGAGCTCTTTGACCGATAGACTGCAGTATCTTGTAAGGCGTTTTTCAAACTCCGAGCAGGCGCCGCGCCAAAACTCCTCTTTGAGCTTGCCGATACAAACGATTTGCACTGAAATCAAAGCCCTCGCCCCTTTTAAATAAAAAAATAACTGCCCCATGAAAACATGGGACAGGTAAAATCCTGCGGTGCCACCCAATTTGATGAA
>CAZDLQ010000167.1:0-3107 GCA_964506315.1 uncultured Oscillospiraceae bacterium | reverse complement strand
TTCGCTTACAATTTAATATTTAATTTTGTCTAAACTTTGGGGTTCACTTCAAAAGAGAGGCTTTTTTCTTTTAAGTAGAATAATAAACGCTTGATTATGATGTGACTTTGTGATAGAATAATAAATCATTTGTTAGGTGAAAATAATTATATTTACAGCTTAAATAAGGGACGTGGGGGATTGGAGACAAATAGGAAAAACACAATAAAAACAATCGCCGTGAGCCTTTTGATTGGCGTTTTGAGCGCGGCTGCCGGCACAGCTTTTTCAAAATCGGTTGAGCTTGTCACAAAGATTAGAGAACAAAACGGCTGGCTCGTATACTTTTTGTGCCTTGCGGGACTCTTATCGGTGCTTGTATTTAAGGCGCTAAAGTGCGAGGAAATGGGTACAAATCAGGTGATTGAAAGCGCCTCGGATAAGCCTAAGGTTACTGCAAAGCTTGCGCCCGCCGTTTTTGTCGGCTCGGTGCTGTCGCACCTTTTTGGCGCGTCGGTTGGACGCGAGGGCGCGGCATTGCAGCTTGGCGGTGGTATGGCGGCGTTTTTAAACCGCGTTTTTAAGTTCGATGATGACGAAGGCAAAATAATGTTTTATAGCGCTATGGCGGGAATGTTTAGCTCGGTGTTTTTAATGCCGATTACTGCAGTTTTGTTTTCGCTTGAGGTGGTTTGCGCCTTTAAAATAAAACCGAGAGCTATTTTACCCTGCATCCTGTCGTCATTTGCGGCGTACGGACTCTCGCGCCTTTTGGGTAGCACACCTGAAAAATTTACCGTTACAAGTATTCCCGAAATATCGGCGGCACTTGTGTTTAAAACCATGCTGCTCTCACTTTGCGCGGCGGCTGTGGGAGTGGGCTTTTGCCTGCTTTTAAAATACGGCAAAATCCTTTCAAAAAAACTTTTCAAAAATGCCTATTTGCGAATTTTCGTGGGCGGACTGTTAATTACCACGCTCACGCTCCTTATCGGAAACAGCACCTACAACGGCGCAGGAATGCACACGATTTTTTCGGTCTTTGAGGGCGAGCAAATCGGCGTTTTTGCCTTCCTTTTGAAGATGCTGTTTACCGTTATCTCGGTGTCAGCAGGCTTTAAGGGCGGCGAAATCGTCCCAAGCCTGTTTATAGGCTGTGCGCTCGGTTTTACGCTATCAATGCTTTTGTCGTTGCCCGTGGGTTTTTGCGCGATGATTTGTATGGTCGCGCTTTTTGTAAGTGTTACAAATTGCCCGCTTCCCACAATTGCTTTGGGCTTTGAACTTTTTTCAGGTGTCGGCGTGGGATACGTGATTTTAGCCGTAATAATTTGCTTTGCAGTTTCGGGCAAAATCGGGCTTTATTCGGCGCAAAAAAGACTTCCTATTAAAAACATATTTGCAAAAAGCAAAAGCTCTACTGACTAAAAGTCAGTAGAGCTTTTTATATGTTTACAACGTCAATTACCGTGGCGGTCATATCGCAAACGGTGAATCTAATATCCCAGCCGCCGAATGCCATTGAATAAACACGTCCGTCGTCTTGGTATGACGGACGGGGATCTTCGGCCAAAAGCTCACATACCGCGTCGCGCTTGTCGCTCGGTAAACGCTCTAAAAGCTCGCTCGGAAAATCGACCGTCAGCTTGTGCGAAAGTGCCTCGTCGGCATATCCGCCGACCGCATCGGCGTGAATGTCGGTGTAGGGAAGATAGGGCTTTATGTCGTAAATGGGCGTGCCGCTTAGAATGTCGGCGCCCGAAACAATTAAAACGCTGCCCTCGTTTGCCGTTTGTTCAATTCGGAGCAGCTTAACCGAGGAAAGCCCTAAGTTATTGGGCCTAAAGGGTGAACGGCTTGCAAAAACACCAACTCGCTCGTTGCCGCCCAAGCGAGGCGGTCTAACGGTGGGCGACCAGCCCTCGCGGTGCGCCTTTGAGAAATCAAAAATAAGCCATAAGTGCGAAAAGCCCTCAATGCCTCTAAGCGCGTCGGGGTTACGGTATTCTTTTTCAAAAACAATTTTACTTTCCACCGACGGCGCCTTGCCGCTTTGCCGCGGTATACCGAACTTTTCGGTAAAATCGTTGTATATGTGCGCCACCGGCGCAATCTCAATCTTACAGTTCATTATTAACCCCGTTTTTATTTGTTCTTTTTCTTTGGGAAAGGAAGCTCATCGTACATAACGTTAAATAATCTCTTTAAAAATTCCTTGTTGTCAACGTTTTCAACCAATAACATTTCTTTTCCGCTTTCGTAGGGAAGCTCATGAACAGCGGTCGGCATAAAAGAAACAGCCGCCGCAATAGGCTTTACAAGCAGTCTATCGTCGTAAATGCCGCCAATAATTTTGCCTTTGTAGTAAATTATGAACTCGCCCATCATCGACTTGTACGTTATTTCCTCTAATTCGGACAACTGTTCCAATATAAAGTCTAAGTATTCTTTGCTTGAAGCCATTTTACACCTCAAAATATATTTATCGTCAAGGTAAAGTAATCATAGATTCTTTATTTCTTCTTCCGACATTTCAATATATCTATTTTTGTAATATAGGGTGCTTGTTGTGTCTTTCAATTTGGATATAAGCGCTTGTGTGTCAATATCGCATTGTAAATGCTCGTCTTCGCCGTAGTCGTTTCTTGCAAGGCAAATTAGTTCGCCGGAATTCCAATCTATGTCAAAGGTCGTTACAATTTTAGTGCTGTCGGTGACGTCAAAAAAATCTTCTTCACACGCTATCAGTGATTCGTGTATGAATTCAAACAAGGCGTCTTTTCCGATTTTTATTATTCTATATTTTCCTTCAGGGATAGTCTTTTCTTTCTTCTTGAAAAGCATTTCATCACCTCTAATTGATTTTTAGCGAGTTATGGCTATTTCACACTTATTATACTTCCTAAAAATAAAAAAAGCAAGGCGAAGCCTTGCAAAATACTTCTTCACTATTTACTAATACTTATTACTTCCAAAAATCCTCGTAAATCAAGAGAAAAGTGAAGAGTGAAGAGGTAATAGTGAAAAAGTAAAATCCCCGTTCTTGCGAGCGAGGATTTTTGGCAGGGCTGGGTGGATTTGAACCACCGAGGTGACGGAGTCAAAGTCCGTTGCCTTAACCACTTGGC
>CAZDLQ010000166.1:0-3118 GCA_964506315.1 uncultured Oscillospiraceae bacterium | reverse complement strand
CCCCAAATTGCTACCCAAATTTATACCGTTCTCGATAAGGTAATGCTCGGCACAATGCTCACCGAAAAGGCTGAGGTTGGCCTGTATGAGCAGTCGCATAAAATTATTTTGATCGTGCTGACAGTTGTAACCTCACTCGGTACGGTAATGCTTCCCAATATGGCAAGCAAATACGCTAATAACAACAAAAAAGAAATCACCGATAGCCTAAAAACCTCGTTTAGATTTGTCTTTATGATAGGCTTCCCGATGATGCTCGGCATTTGCGCCATAGCAGGCGACCTTATCCCTAAATTCCTCGGTGAAGGCTTTGAAAAATCGGTTAGCATAACCTACGCCATAAGTCCGATTATCCTGTTTATAGGACTCAGTAACATAATCGGTATGCAGTACCTCTTGCCGACTATGCGCCAAAGACAGTACACCATCTCGGTAGCACTCGGCGCGGCAGTAAACCTTGTGTGCAATCTACTGCTTATCCCCGAGTTTAAAGCGGTAGGAGCCGCGATTGCAACAGTTGCCGCTGAGGCGGTGGTAACAGGTGTTCAAATGCTTTTTGTAAGAAAAGAAATTCAAATGAGAAAGCTTCTCCCAATGGCAATAAAATATATCGTCTTCTCGGTTATAATGTTCGCCGTCGTAGTTTTCTCAAACAAAACTTTCCTTTTAAATTGTCCCGAGGTTGCAAGAGTATTTATCGACGTGTTTATAGGAATTGTGGTTTACGGCATTATGCTTGTAATCTCAAAGGATAAATTTATCTTTAGAACCGCTAAAAAACTCTTTGAAAGAGATGAATAAAACCGCATTACCGCAATAATTAGATTGGGGAAATTGTATGAAAAAACTACTTTCACTCTTTTTGTCACTTTGCATTATGAGCACAATGCTCGCGGGATACACACTTCCTGCAGCCGCAATAAACGCCGAGGATACAGTCACCGCAAACAGCGAGTACGATAGCTCACTTGGGTTATCGATTTATCATCTTCCGCAGTTTGCGGATAACTATTTAACCGACGGCGTAAATACCGACGCGGATAAAATTAGAGAATTTGAGGATATCCTCAAATGTGGCTACGTCAATACCGTGTTTATCAGCACAATTTCGGGCACTCATCTTATTGATGAGTGGATTGCGCTTTGTAAAAAGTATGACGTGACCTTTTGGTTTTGCACAAGAGTATTCGAGGCCGAAAAACAAACCATCACATACTTTATAAATTACCTCGAATATTTTGTAAATATCGTAAAAGAACTTGACGCTTGGGACCTCTTTTTAGGCTTCACTTGGGATGAGCCGATGCTCAACGGCGCTTCCAATGAGGACTTTTATACAATGACAAAGGCGCTCTACGAAAAATGGGGCAAGAGGAATTTCCCTTGTTTTGCTACCGCCGCGTTTATAGAAAATTATTACGCTGAGGGTGAGGAGCGCACAGTTCCTCTCCTTGAACCTTGGGCTTGTGAATATATTACCGATGCGGCTTGGGATTGGTATAGCCTTGACGTTAGAGAGGAAGCGCAAAGCAATCCGGTACTCATAAATTATATTGCTGATAAAAATAAAATTTACGGCTCTAACGCCAAAAATGCCGACGAGATGTATCGCTGGGTACAAGACCAGCTTATTGAAACCATAGGACATAGCTTTAACGCTTGGTTTGTTCCTGCGGCGTTTGGCTATAGGGGCCCTACCGAAGTTGATGAGGGTTACTGCCAAGCACACCTTGAGTATTTTGCAAATCTTTTGACAGAACAAGAATATCAGGGCGGAATTATCGCTTACGGATATGAAATCTTTAGTCATAAAACTGCACTTTGCGAAAGACTTCCTGTTTTAAACTCCGAGGGCGTGCAAGAGCTTTATCCCGACGTTGAAAAATGGTACGGCTTTGCGGCTGATATGCAGTATTATAAAGAATTGTACGACTCAAGCAGCGTAAAGCAAATAAATCCTATCAACAAAGCATGCCTTGACCTTACTGATATTTCTCACGACACAATTACATACTACGCGATGGACGGACACGAGTATTCTATCGACGGCGGAGTAACCTGGGAAGCTGACGGCGCTTTCACACAGCTTTCACCCGAAACCGACTATACGATTACCGTAAAGGATACCGTTCGTAATATCACCACCGATTATGAGGTGTCAACAACTTCGACTACACCCTATGCAACAGGAAACGGCGACACAGCAAGCTACGCTATTAAAATTCCGAGCGACGCTAAAACCTATAGTTATTTTCAGGGTCATATCAGCTACTCCATCACAAGAACTCTTGACGATTCCGAGTTTGCAAACACAAGCGGCTACCTTCACGTAAAGGAAATTGACGGCGAAAGTTATCTCGAAATCCGTAACAACAACGCCGAGGGTAACACAGTAATTAAGCCCGCGTTTGGCGATTATGACCGCGACACCTTTAAGCTTGGTATCTCGGATAAGGTTGATACAACAAAGCTTACCGCCTTTGCACAAAGAATCAAGACAACAGGCGGAACCGACGATCAGTTATCTATGTTGTCCTTCTATTTAAATAATGTTGAGTTGTACGGAGCACAGTCGCTTCAGTTAATTGATGCAAAAACAGGTGAAATAACCTATCTTGATTACAATAACGGACTCAAAATTGTCGGCAATATTGACGGTTGGCTTATCATTCCTTTTGACGCTTGGAGCAAGATTGACCAGTCAACTAATTTAACTAATAAAGAATGGGTAGAACAAAACTTCGACGGCTTCCTTTTCTTTATCCACGAGGAAGGATGTAAACACGTCCCTTCAAGTAGCTGGGATAATGATAAACGCCTTTATCTTGGAGACCTGCTTTACGTTGAAAACACGACCACCTTTGCAAAAGCGCGTAAAGACGTAGTGTTACCAACCGTTTCCTCGGCTTGCGCAAACGGACTTGTGCTTAACACTACCGAGGGCCAAACGTACTCAATTGACGGTGAGAATTGGTCGGCTGACGGCGTGTTTACAGGGCTAAAAGCTGCCACAACCTATACAATTTATGCAAAAATTTTGGGCACCCAAAAAATTGCTACCACTACCGTGTCAACAACCACGACGCACTCTTATATAGGTAAGGTTGTAGCACCTACC